>RFQN01000296.1 GCA_009924965.1 Verrucomicrobiota bacterium | reverse complement strand
CTGAAGCTCAGGAAGGCCCGGTTCAAATTCAGGATTTCCAGGGGGTTGAACCCTCCCTTTTTGGGTAGGGAGAAGTCCCCTTCGAACTCTAGGGTGGAGGCCTGCAGGTCGACCTCCCCGGCGAGGGTCAGGCGGGCGTCGGGCCCCTTGATGGTGAGGTCGGGGAAGTAGGCCTTGCCGCCGAGGCAGCCGAACTGGCCGGAGGCTTGGGTCAGGTCGTAGGACGTGGCCTTGATGCCGATGGCCTCCAGGAAGCTGGAGACCCCACCAAGCAGGCGGACGCGCTTCAGGTCCGGGTCGGTCAGCGCGAAGTTGCCCCGGCCCCTGAGGAGGCGCGGCTGCTGGAGGTTGAGGCTGCCGGCGAACTTGAGGTCGAGCTTCCCCGGCGGCGCGGCTGGGCCGGTCGCTTGGGTCGTCGGCGCGGGGGCGGCGGGCTTCGTGGGTTCAAGTTGGTCGACCAGTTTAGCGACTTTCTTCGGGTCGCAGCCGGTGAGCACGAGCGAGACTTGGGCCTCCTTCAAGGGGTCGCCTTGGATGCCGAGCAGCGCCCGGCCGTCCGCCAACGCGAGTTCGGCGTCGATCCGCAGGTCTTGCGTCCGGCTCTTTACTTCGAGCGTCAACGCGCGGCTCTCGATGCCCCAAGCGGTGAAGGCGCCCGGGCAAGTCGCGCGGGCTCGGATGTCGAGGGCGCCGTCGCTGGGTTGGATGTCGAGCGTGAGCTCGCGCTCCGCGCCTAGGCGCAACCCGCGCATGGCGTCGCCGAAATCGCCGCCTGCGCAGCGCGCCGCGACCCAAGGCTGTAGGTTGCCGCGCGCGTGGATGTAGGGGCCGGCCGCTGGGCCGCGCTTGGACCAATCCCACGTGGCGGTGCCGTCGACGAAGCCGTCGTCGGGACCGCCGCCACTCAGGCGATGCAGGCCGATCTTCGTGCCTTTCGCGTCGGCGTCGACGAGGACATGCACGGAGCGGAAGGGCGCGTGCATGAAGGTGAAGTCCTCCAGCAACACGCGTCCGCGGACGTCGCTGGTGTGGTCGCCCCAGTGGCTCTTCACGTCGATCGTCGCGTAAGGCCGGCGCTTCGCATCGAAGAGCTTCCAGAGGTCGACCCACCAGTCGCCGAGCAGGCGGTCGAGGGCGGAGGGCTGGAGTTCGCCGCGGAGGCGGAGCTCGAACGGCCCGCCCGGATCGAGCGAGCAGTCGGCTTCGCCGCCGACGCTGGCCAAGCGGAGGTCGCGGAGCTGCAAGGCGTGCGGTTGACGGTCGGGGACGAACGAAAACTTCGTGCTGAAGGGTAAGGCTTGCTTGGGGGAAATGGCCGTCGGCGAGAGCCCGAGGATATCGAGGCCGCTGAAGCTGGCGGCGCCGTCGACCTGCCAGCCCGCTTGGTCGCGGCGTGCGTGGATGTCCGCCAAGTTGAGCACGCCCGTCAGTTCGCCCGCCACCGGCGCGAAGGCCGTTTCGATGGACGGCAAGGCGCGGAGCAGGTCGGCGGCCGCGACCTGGCCTTCCGGAATCCGCAGGGAGAAGTCATCGGCTTCCGTCGGCTGCTTCGCAGGCGTCCACAGGGCCAAGCCATGCACGCTGCTGGCCGCGGTGGCGGCGGCGAAGCGCGCGCGCAGGCTGGCTTGTCCGTCGGGCGAGAGCGTCCGCGCGAGGTGGGCGCGCACGCTCAGTCCGGAGAACTGCGCCACGGAGACTTCATCCAGCGAGAGGTTGCCTTGTGTTTCGACCAGGCTGTCGGTGCCGTCGAACTGAAGGGTGAGCTGCCCCGCCTGCAGGTCGCGGAAGGCCAAGCGCTTCGCGGTGATGCGGGTTTGCCAGGCCTTGAGGCCGCCGCGGGCGTTGAGCTGCAGCTGCCCGAGCGCGAGCATCTCGCGCGCTTGGATCAGCCCGAGGCCTTCCTGCGACCAGTCGTTGCCGAGCACGGCGTGCCCGCTGATGCGCGCGCCGCCCTCGGCCTCGCCCCGGGCTTCGAGGTTGACCGAAGCCCCGCCGGAGCGTTCGGCGACGAGCAGGGTCTCTTCGATGCGACGCAACAGTTGCGCGACGCGTTCGGGCGCGGACACGTCGTTGTAGCAGAACAGCACGCCGCCATCGGGC
>RFQN01000295.1 GCA_009924965.1 Verrucomicrobiota bacterium | reverse complement strand
CGAGCAGGAGCCCGAAGGGCAGCGTGACCGCGAAGCCATCGCCGGTCGGCGTGTGGATGCCGTAGGCGCGTTTCATCAGCTCGACGCCGCCGAAGGCACCGAGCAGGCCGCCCAAGACGGATTTGCCCGTCAGTAGGCGCATCCAGCGGTCGGGCGCCGACCAATCCACCCAGCCTTCGGCGAACAGGTAGGCCAACTTGGCGCCGAGGAAACCGCCCGCAAGCGCGCCGATGACGATGAGCTGCAGCGGCGGGTTCGCCCGCGTGCGCACGTGCCAGCGCCACAGCGCGAAGCCTAGCGCGACGATCATCAGCAGGCTGTACGGCGAGAAGCTGGTCGGGGCGGCGATGTGACTCTCGGCGAGCATCAGGGCGCGGCTTTGGTATCCGGGAAGCCTGAGTAGTAGCGGCAGAAGGAATCGAGCTTACCGTCGGGTCGGATGACGTGGGTGCAGCAACGGTCGATGCGGTCGTCGTCCCAGGTCCACGCGTCCATGAACGGCTTGACCATGAGCCGGAAGGCCAGCCCCTTCGATTTCTCCATGCCTTGCAGCAGGTGTCCGAGCGGCTCGGTCTCGCACCCGCAGCGGGCGAGGTCTTCCACCGTGTAGCGGACCTTATCCTTTAGGAAGCCTTGGAACTGGCTGAAGTCCAGGAAGTCGCTCACGTGCATGATGCGGCCCTCGTGGCGTAGCAGGTAGCCCATCGTCGCGCAGTTGGGGTCGCCGCAGGGCAGGGGCGTGAAGTCCTCGAAGCGGAGTTGTCCGCCGGATTGCTCGACGGCGGCGAGGATGAGGTCGGCGGTGTTGAGGCGCTCGGGGGCCGTGCCCGGCGGGGCGAGGCGCGCCGGCCCGCGGCCGCTGGTGAACTCCGGCTGGAAGGTGATCCCGTGGATGTTGAGGTCGGCCAAGCCGAACGCCACCGCCTCCCAGAGGTGTCCGAGGTTCTCGCGGTTGACGGTCATCGCGAGCGTGACGGTGATGCCCTCAGCCCGGAGGTTGGCCAAGGCTTGGGCGCGCAGCGCGCGGAGGTCGGCGCCGCGCAAGGTCTTCTGGCCGGCCTCTTGGACCCCATCGAACTGCAGGTAGATCTGCAGCTTGCCGGTGCGGAAGATCTCGCCGAGCGCGGCGCAGAGGGCGGGTTCCTTGGCGAAGCGGACGCCGTTGGTGTTCAGCAGCAGGAAGTCGATCTGCGGGTGCGCCTTGACCCACCGGCAGAGCTCGAGCAGCTGCGGGTGGAGCGTCGGTTCACCGCCGGAGAGCTGCAGGACCTCCAGCTTGCCTTTGCGGGCGATGACGCCGTCGATGCGCGCCTGCAGCTGCTCGAGGGGCACCGCCGCGACCTTGGAGCCGACGCCCACGGGCGAATCGGCGAAGCAGGTGGGGCAGGCCAGGTTGCACGAATCCACGATCTCGATGAGCGCCAGGCAGGTGGAGAGCGTCTCGAAGGTGTTGTCGGTCTTGCCGACGATGTTCTGGCCGAGGAGCCCGACGGGCTGGCCTTGGGCGTTGCAGCAGGTGCCGCCGGGGCAGCAGCGGTTGTCGTCCTTGCCTTGGGCGAGCCAGTAGAAACGGCTATCGCTGGCGATGCAGGCCGTGGCCGGTCCATGCGTCAGGCAGATGCGGTGCAGGTAGACCTTGCCGTCTTTCTCTTCCACGGTCGCGCTGCAGGGCAGCCGGCACTGCGGGCAACGCGAGGTGGTCTGCTTGAGGATGGCCATCGACGGCTCTCAGCGGAAGGTCTCCATCGCGAGGAACGAGAGTCCGCAACCTGCACCAGCGATGCCCAACCCCACGTTGACGCTGCCCAAGGCTAGCAGCGCATGGAGCCAGGCACGTCCTCCCGCAAAGGGCCGGCAGGCGCGGATGTTCAGCGCGACCAGCAGTCCGATCAGCAGTAAGCCGCCGCCGAGTCCCCAGATGAGGAAAGCCGTCTTGTGGGTGCTGGCGAGCAAGATGCTGATCAAGGAGTAGATCACGGGCAGCCCGATGTTGATGCGTGCCCAGACGAGCAACGGCGACTCCGTGGCGGTGGCCGGCGTAGGCAATACCGGCGGCTCCTGGTTCTCGGGAACGTTGGGGGAGGTGGCCGGGGGAAGCTC
>RFQN01000294.1 GCA_009924965.1 Verrucomicrobiota bacterium | reverse complement strand
TCCTTCGCCCGCCACCAGCAGTTCAACTGGGCCAGCCGCGGCCTGCTCGCCGGTTTCAGTTGGATCGGCGCCGGCAGCGAAGAAGACGCGCGTCGACTGATGTCGCTCGGCGCCGAGCCGGCCAACATCGACGTCACCGGCAACCTCAAGTTCGACGTGGCTTCCGAAGGGCCGCTCTCCCCTGGCGAGCGGCTCGTGCTGCGCCACTCGCTCGGCTTCGATGGCTTGGAACGCAGCTTGGTGCTCCTCGGTTCCTCCACTTGGGACGGCGAAGAGGCCCTGCTGCTCGACGTGCTGAAGGCCCTGCGCTCTGATGGAATCGATGCACGGCTCGTGCTCGCGCCGCGCCACGCGGAACGCCGCGACGCCATCGTCCGCCTGCTCACCGCGAGCGGCCTCTCCTTTCATCAACGTTCGACGCAAGGGCCCAACGCCCCCGTCGGTACGGTCGTGCATTTCGCCGACACGACCGGTGAGCTACGCCAACTGACGCGTGCCGCAGACCTCGCCTTCACCGGCAAGAGCCTCGACCCACATGATGGCGGGCAGACCCCGGTCGAATGCGCCGCCGCCGGCGTGCCGGTGGTCTACGGGCCACGCATGACGAACTTCAAGGCGATCTGCCAAGGGCTCGAAAAGGTCGGCGCCGCCCGCAAGGCCGCCGATGCCAACGGCGTCCGCCAGGCGCTCCTGGCCTTGGCCCGCGACGCGGCGGACCGCAGCCGCATGGGACAAGCCGGTCAGGAATGGCACGCGTCCAACCGTGGCGCTTCGCGGCGCACCGTGCAGGCGATCCTGGCTCAGCTGCGGTAGGCTTCGCGGAGCTTGATGGCCTCGGTGCGCAAGCCGCCGCCGAGGATGATCTGCCGAGCCATGGCCGCGCCCGCGGCCGGGTCCTTCGCGACATCGGCCACCCACAGCGCCGTCCCGGCGCTGAGGCAAAGCGTATCGAGCAAACCCTCCGAAACGCCACCGACCAAGAGGTCGGAGAACATCACCAGGTTTTCCTCCGGGGTCCCGCCGCGGAGGTCGTCCACCGTGCACTGCTTGAAGCCGAAATCGCCCGGCAACCACGTCGCATCGACGTGGGCCAACGCCCCGCAACCGCGCACCCGCACCGGGCCGGCCGTGGTGACTTCATCCATGCCGCCGCCCGCGGCCGTGTGCGTGACGAGGCCGCGCTTCACGCCCAGCTCATGCAAGGCCGCGGCAATGGGCTCGACCCAGCGGACGTCGTAGACGCCGACCAGCATGTGCGCGGGCTGCGCCGGGTTGATGAGCGGCCCCAACACGTTGAAAATCGTCTTCGTGCCGCTCTCGGCGATCTTCTTGCGCACACCGAGGATGGCCTTGAAGGCCGGATGGAACGCCGGAGCGTAGAGGTAGCAGAAATGCGCGTCGCGCAGGGCCTTGCGCAATTGGTCCGCATCCGCCTCGAGCACGACACCCAGGGCGGCCAAGAAATCCGCGCTGCCCGACTTCGAGGTGATCGAGCGGTTGCCGTGCTTGATGACGGGTACGCCGGCGGCCGCGACGATGAGGGAACTGGCCGAAGAAATATTGAAGCTGCCCGAGCGGTCGCCGCCGGTGCCGACGATGTCGATGGCCCGAGCAGGCACGTCGCCAAAATCAATCCGGCGGGCGAGCGCCCGGTAGGTCTGCGCGAACGCCGTGACTTCCGTCGCCGTCTCGCCCCGCGTCGCTAGGGCCAAGAGGAAGGCTTCCTTGGCGGCATCGGTGACACCCGCCTCGACCATCGCCGCCGCCGCCCCCGCCGCTTCGGCGGGCGTCAAAGCGCGTCCAGCCGCAAGGGCTTGAGTGAGGGCTGGCAGGTCCATGGCACGATTAGCCACGGGACAAGGGGGTGGGACAAGGGGATTTTATGCGACAAGGGGTTTGCATCCCCCCGTTTCCTGTCCATCTTGAACCCATGCACGACGGCGACCAGCCTCAGGGCGACTTCGACGGTTCCGGCAACGCCTCCTGGGGCGAAGCCGACTGGGCGGGCTACCTGTTGCGCAACGACCACGAGGTCGGTCGTTTCCTGTCTTATTACAACGAAGTGAAGCCCCTCCCCGACCGGCTCGACATCTCGGCCCGT
>RFQN01000293.1 GCA_009924965.1 Verrucomicrobiota bacterium | reverse complement strand
TGCGGCTGCGCCAGCGTTGAGCCGGTCGTCCAAAAAATATTTTAATAATTCTTCTGCACCCCTTGTGCGTCTGCTGCAGGCAAGGTATGATGGGGCATGCGTAACTCTGTCTTGTTGGCGTGGTCTCTGGTGCTCATCGCGGCGATGGTCGTCGCCCTGCAAGTCGGCGTGGCGGGCCCGGTCGTCGCCGCTCCCAAGGCGGCGTCGCCACGTCCGGCGCCTGCGGTAGCCGCAGCCCCGAAGATCGCGGCCGAGACGGCGGCGAGCTATCGACGCAGGATGAAGGAGGAGTTCTGGCCGGAGCTCCAGCGGCAGGCGCAGGCTGGCGACGCCGAAGCCCAGTGGCACTTGGGGTTCGCCACGTTGGTGGGTAGCTTCGGCAAGCCCGACGTCGCCGCAGGCATCCAGTGGATGGAGAAGGCCGCGGCGCAGAAGCATGGGAAGGCCCTGAACAGCTTGGGCGAGGTCTATACCACCGGCGAAGCGGTCCCGCAGGACTATCCGAAGGCCATCGGGTATTTTCAGGCGGCGTGGGCCGCCGGCGAACCCATGGGCATCCTCAACCTCGGCATCTTGTCCGAGTATGGGCTTGGTCGGAAGCAGGATAACGACGAGGCGGTCCGTTGCTACCGGTTGGCCGCGGACAAGGGCTCGCCGGCGGCGTTGACGCGCCTAGGGGCGATGTATGCGGACGGGGACATGCTGCCGAAGGACCTGAAACAGACGGTGGCCTGTTACCGGGCGGCGGCGGAGAAGGGGTCGGCGGAGGCTTGGCATAACCTGTCGGTCATGCATCGCCGCGGAATCGCCGTGCCGTTGGACAAGGAGGCGGCGCTGACTTGCGCGGAAAAGTCTTGGGCCGCCGGCGGAGTCGACGGGGCGTTGATGGCCGCCGATCTCTTGGTCGAGCTCCGGGGCGACTACCCTCGGGCCATGGCCTATGTTTTTGTCTTTCTAGAGTCTGACCCCTCGCCGGAGTCGCGTGCCAAAGCCATGCAACGCGCCAAGGATTGGGATGACAAGATGCTGGCCGAGGCCGATCGAGCCAAGTGCCTTGAACTCGCGGAGGCGTTCGAGTTGGCGAGGTGGCAGCGACTCTCGAAGGAAGTCTTCGGGCGCTGATCAGGCGCCGACGTTCTTCTTGATGTCCTTCAGCTGCTGGAACTCGGGCTTGGCGGTGTAGAATTTGTCGAGCGGGTAGCAGCCCGAGATGAGCCCGTTGCGCGGCGCGGTCGTGCAGTCGCTGAAGGTGCGGCAGATGAACTTCGTCTCGAGCGCGCCGTTCTTGGCGGCGTCCGCCAGCATCGTCGGGTAGCTGAGCACGGCCCGGCCGACGCCGATCAGGTCAGAGCCGCCCGAACGGAGGATGTGCTGCGCGAGGTGCGGGAGGTATTCCTGCACGTAGCTGAGGCCGGAGCTGACGACGACCATGGCGGCGGGAGCCTGGGCGCGGACCTGGCGGACGACGCGGACTTGGCGGGCGACGTCGATGAGCGGGTCATGCGCCGGCTGATAACCATCGCTCGGCGGGTAGGCCGCGGGACGTTGGATATGCGGGTTGTAGTAAGGCGAGCCTGCTGTGGTGTTGAGGATCTTGACGCCGAGTTCGCCGAGGAGCTTCACGAACGCGAACGTCTCGGTGAGGTCGATGTCGACGGGGTTGGTCGGGTTCACGCCAAAGGCGTAGCGATAGGGCAGGCACGAGGCGTAGTCTTCCGGGATGCCCGGGCCGAGCTTGCCGGGCTGCGAGAGCGCGGGGTCTGGGCGGAAGGGCACCATGTCGAAGAGGCTCAGGCGGACGCCGATGTCGATGGGGTTGCCGTCGGCGCGGATGCCGGCGATGATGTCGCGGAGGATGCGGGTGCGGTTTTCGAAGGAGCCGCCGAACTTGCCCGGGCGCGTGTGGGCGCCGAGGAATTCGTGCAGCAGGTAGCCGTGGCAGTGCTTGATGTCCACGAAGTCGGCGCCGCAGGCCCGGGCGACCTTGGCCGCGCGCACATAGCAGCGGATGAGCTCTTCGACGTCCGCGTCGGTCAGGACCTGCTCGTCGGAGGTGACGTTGAATTTCTTGTCGAGCAGCGGGTGGCGGAAGGCGACGCGGGATTCCCA
>RFQN01000292.1 GCA_009924965.1 Verrucomicrobiota bacterium | reverse complement strand
CGCGGCCGGTCTTACCGAGGAAGCCGACGGCGTGCGAATCGTCCATCATGACGACGGCGCCGTGCTGGTCGGCTAAGTCGCAGATTTCCTTCAACGGAGCGATGAAGCCATCCATCGAGAAGACGCCGTCAGTCGCGATCAACTTCACGCGCGCCCCTTTGGCTTCGACGAGCTTGGCCTCGAGGTCGGCCAAGTCATTGGTCGCGTAACGGAACCGCTGGGCCTTACAGAGGCGGATGCCGTCGATGATGGAGGCATGGTTCAAGGCGTCGGAGATGACCGCGTCTTCGGGGCCGAGGATCGTCTCGAAGAGGCCGCCGTTGGCGTCCCAGCACGATGAGTACAGGATGGTGTCTTCGGTGCCGAGGAAAGCGCTGATCGCCTCCTCCAGTTCGCAGTGCAGCGTCTGGGTGCCGCAGATGAAGCGGACCGACGCCAAGCCGTAGCCCCAGCGCTCGAGCGCCGCGGCCGCGGCGGCCTTGACCTTCGGGTGGTCGGCCAAGCCGAGGTAGTTGTTGGCGCAGAGGTTGAGGACCTCGCGGCCATCCTTCAGCCGCACCCGCGTGCCCTGGGCGGAGGCGATGAGGCGTTCTTGCTTATAGAGTCCATTGGCGCGGACGTCGGCGAGCCGTTGGGCGAGGAGGCCTTGCAGGGGTCCGTACATGGTCGTTAGATTTGCGTCCAATCGAGGACGACTTTGCCGGATTGTCCAGACAGCATGGCTTCGAAGCCGGCACGGAAGTCACGGGCGGGCAAGCGATGCGTAATGGCCGGCGTGACGTCCATGCCCGACTGCAGCAAGGCGATCATCTTATACCACGTCTCGTACATCTCGCGGCCGTAGATGCCCTTGATGTGCAGGCCCCGGAAGATGACTTTGTTCCAATCGATGGCCGCCTTGCCAGGGATGATCCCGAGCAAAGCGATGCGCCCGCCGCACGCCATGTTGTCGAGAATCTGGTCCAAGGCGCGGGCATTGCCCGACATTTCGAAGGCAACGTCGAACCCTTCCGTCATGCCGAGTTCCTGTTGGACGTCGTGCAGGCTTTCCCGGGAGACGTCGACCGCGCGGGTCGGGCCCAGCTTGCGGGCCAGCTCCAAGCGCCAGGGATTGACGTCGGTGATGATGACCTTGCGGGCACCGGCGGCCTTCGCGATCGCGATGGACATGATGCCGATGGGGCCCGCTCCGGTAATGAGCACGTCTTCGCCTACGAGGTCGAAGGAGAGGGCCGTGTGCACGGCGTTGCCTAAAGGGTCGAAGATGGCGGCGACGTCATCCGGGATGTCGTCGGGAATCGGCACCACGTTCTCCATCGGCAAAGACAAGAGCTCGGCGAACGCGCCCGGGCGATGGATGCCGACGCCCAAGGTGTGGGCGCAGAGGTGGCGGCGGCCGGCGCGGCAATTACGGCAATGCCCGCAGACGATGTGGCCTTCACCGGAAACGCGCTGACCTTTACGCAGGTGCGTGACCTCGCGGCCAAAATCCTCCACGACGCCGACGTACTCGTGGCCCACGGTCAGCCCGAGGGGGACGGTCTGCGCGGCCCACTCGTCCCACTTCCAGATATGCACATCGGTCCCGCAGATCGCGGCTTTGCGGATACGGATGAGCACGTCGCGGTCACCGATGGTCGGCGCCGGGACGTCGGCCAGCCACAAGCCCTCGCGGCCTTCCTTTTTTATTAAAGCTTTCATCAAAAGTCGTATACGGTCGTTTAGATTGACGTGATGGTAGGACGAGCGACCCAAGGTGGAAAGGAAATGCCCGTCCCTAGGGCGATTTTTTGTTGAGCGAGGTCGGTCGAATCGACAGGCTTATGCTTATGTCCAATCCCCAGGACCCTACCCCGCCCGAACTCCCGTCACCCGACGCCGAGGTTCCCGTGGTGCAGGTCGAAGCCGTGGTCGAAGAAGAGAGCCTGGGGCAGAAGCGCGCCAAGCGCACGTTCTGGCAGAAGCTCGGCGGCGAAGGCTTCATGGTCTCCGTGGCGGTCCACGTCATCCTGATCATCATCGCGGCGTTCCTGATCATTTCCGTCACCAAGGAGTCGGCGAAGAAGGACCCGGATTCCTTCTCGACGGGAGCTGGCGGCGGCGCCGCCGGCGA
>RFQN01000291.1 GCA_009924965.1 Verrucomicrobiota bacterium | reverse complement strand
CGGCGGTCTCTCCGCCACCTCCAGCTTCACCTTGGACAGCAACCGTTCGCTGGCCTTGATCGGCAACGGCACGCTCGACGTTGCCGCCGCGCAGACCCTGACCTATGCCGGCAATGCCGCGGGCTTCGGTGCTCTCTCCAAGACGGGCACAGGTACCCTCGAGCTCAACGCTGCGACCAACACCGCGGGCTTCACGCTCTCCGCGGGTACCGTCAAGCTCGGCAACGCCGGTGCCTTCGGTAAGGGCTTGCTCACCCTGGCGGGTGGCACGTTCGACAACGCCACGGGTTCCGCGCTCACGCTGGCGAACAACAACGCCCAGGCTTGGACCGGCGACTTCGCCTTCACCGGCACGAACAGCCTGAACCTCGGCACGGGCGCCGTCACCCTCTCGGGTAACCGCACCGTCACGGTCACCGGCAACACGCTGACCGTGGGCGGCGCGCTCACGGGCACGTCCTCGACCCTCACGAAGGCCGGCGCGGGCACCCTCGTCCTCAACGGCGCCGTCAACGTCGGTGGCTTGGCCGTCACGGCCGGTACCCTCGGCTTCGGTTCCAGCGTCTCCGCCGTCACGCTCCCGGCGCTGACCGGCACGGCCGGCACGCTTTCCCTGACCAACGCCGCCAGCTCTGCCGTGGCCCTCACGGTCGGTGGTTCGGTGAACTCGACGTTCGGCGCCGTGCTCGCCGGCAGCGGTTCCGTCACCAAGGTCGGTTCGGGCACGCAGTCCTTCACCGGTGCCAACACCTACACGGGTGCCACCACGATCAAGGCCGGCACCTTGGCCCTCGACTTCACCGGCACCGGCGCTCCGGCCAGCGATATCCTGGCCGCTACCGGCACGGTCAACCTCGCGGGCGGCACGTTGTCGCTCCTCGGCAAGGCTGCCACGGTCAACGCCCAGACCCTCGCGACCCTCAACCTCTCGTCTGGCGCCTCGACCCTCTCCTTCGCGGAGGGCACCGCCACCAGCTTGGCGCTCAACGCGGCCCTGACCCGCTCGGTCGGCGCCACCCTGGACCTCACCAACGTCACCACCCCGGGTGCCGCCAACGGCCTCGTCCTCTCCAACTCCAACGTCAACGGCATCCTCAGCGGCGCCGTCACGGTCGGTGGCGCTGACTTCGCCGTGGCCAACGCGGGCGCCGGCGTCACCGCCCTCGCCACCTACGCCACCCTCGTCGGCGACGGCACGGACCTCGCCTCGGCCAACGTCGCGGTCACGGCCGGCCAGACCTTGACGGCCCCGACCGCCGTCCGGGCGCCGTCACCGTCAACGCCGCGATCGTCGACAACGGCTCTGCGGTCTCCGTGACCAAGTCCGGTCCGGGCGACCTCAACCTCAGCGGCGCCAATACCTACACGGGTGGCACGTTCATCGCCGGCGGCTCGGTCCTGATCAACAGCGACGCCTCGCTCGGCGCCGTCCCGGCCACCGCCGCGACCAACTTGACGCTCTCCGGCGGTCGCCTGCTGGTCTATCCGAACAACGTGACCCTGGCGGCCACGCGCAACGTCACCTTGCTGGGCGACGCCTCCGCGCTGAACGCGGGCACCAACACGACCCTGACCGTCAACGGCGTCATCTCTGGTCCGGGCGGCCTGATGGCCAACGGTGCCGGCACCTTGGTCCTCGGTAACGCCAACACCTTCACGGGCAACACCCGTCCGGCTTCCGGCACGCTCATCCTTGGCGACGCCAACGCGCTGGCCGGCAGCACCCTCGAGCTGAATGCCGCCGACCTCGGCGCAGTCTCCTTCGGCACGCTCACCGCAGCTTCCTTGGGCGGCCTGCAGGGTAACCGCAACCTCGTCCTCACGAACGCCGCCACCACCCCGGCGGCCCTCGCCCTCACGGTTGGCGGTAACGGCGCCAGCACGGCCTTCAGCGGCGTGCTCTCCGGCCTCGGCTCCTTGGTCAAGAACGGCGCGGGCACGCTCGCGCTCTCCAACTACACCGTCACGGCGACCACGACCAGCGGCCTCACCACGGTCACGGCGCTCTCGGGCACTTCCGGCCTCTCGGTCGGCCAGTCCGTCACCGGCGCGAACATCGCCGCCGGCACGACGATCGCGGCCATCAACGGCACGACGATCACGCTCTCGCAGGCCG
>RFQN01000030.1 GCA_009924965.1 Verrucomicrobiota bacterium | reverse complement strand
CACCCTTTCCGCCGCCGGGCTCAAGGTCGGCGACGACGTGCCCGCGACGCGTCCTGCGACCCAGGTCCAAGGCGAGGCCGTGAAGGACTTCGAAAAGGGCAAGGTCTACGTCTTCGAGTGCTGGGCCACCTGGTGCGGTCCCTGCATCGGCGCGATCCCCCACCTCAACGAACTGCACAAGAAGCTCGGCCCGAAGGGCGTCGTCTTCACCGGCGTCAATGTCTGGGACGGCGAGAAGGACGCCAAGGCCGCCGACAAGGTGAAGGCATTCGTGAAGCAACAGGGCGAGAAGATGTCCTACGCCGTCGCCATCGGCGGCGACGCGTTCATCAAGGACTGGCTCGAAGCGGCGCGCGTCAACGGCATCCCGCACGCGTTCGTCGTCAGCGAGGGCAAGCTGGTCTGGGCCGGCCACCCGATGGAGATGAACGAGGAGATGCTTGGCGACATCCTCACCGGCACCTTCGACCCAAAGAAGAGCGCGCAAAAGCCCAACGCCGGCCCGCCCGTCGACCCCGAAGCCGAGAAGGCCCAGGCGAAGCTGAACAAGCTCGGCGAAGCGATGGCCCGCAAGGACTGGAAGGCCGCGGAAGCCGCCCTCGCCGACGCCGCTTCCGTCCTGCCGCCCGAAGAACGCCAAGACCTCATCGACTCGGTCAACGCGACGATCGCCATGGCCAAGGGCGACCCGACCAAGCTCTACAAGATGCTCGAGAAGGTGGCTGAGGCCGAGAACGACGACGCCGAGTCGCTCAACGAACTGGCCTGGGACCTCGTGACTAACCCTCAGTACGAGAAGCACCTCAACCTGACCCTCGCCGCCAAGTGCGCCGCCCGCTCGGTCGAACTGACCAAGGGCGAAGAGGCCGACAAACTCGACACGCTGGCCCGCGTCCGCTGGCTCCAAGGCAAGCATGAGGAAGCCGTCCAGCTGCAGCAGAAGGCCGTCGCCAAGAGCGCCGACGCCGAGATGCGCGCGGCCACCCAGAAGACCCTCGACTCGCTCCTCAAAGGCGTCCTGCCCAAGGCCGACCTGCCGGAAGAGCGCTAAGCCATGGATCGGCGCGGCTTCCTGACCCGCAGCGCCGGCCTGTTCGGCGCCACCCTGCTGGCGGGTTGCCGCACGCCGACCGCCGCCCCTGCCCCCACGATTCGCGCCATCACGCGCGGGCCCAAGTTCCACTGGCGCGGCTACTACGATAAGTGGCTGTTCTCGCCGGACGACCGCTTCGTCCTGGCCAACGAGGTCGACTTCGAAGGGCGCTCCCCGACCGTCGCGGACGCTATCCGCGTCGGCATGGTCGACACGCAGGACGGCGATCGCTGGATCGACCTCGGCGGCTCGAACGCCTGGAACTGGCAGCAAGGCTGCATGCTGCAGTGGATTCCAGGAAGCCCCAGCGAGGTCGCTTGGAACGACCGCGAGGACGGGCGCTTCGTGACGCGCATCCTCGACGTGCAGTCCGGCCGACGGCGCACGCTGCCTCATCCGTTCTATACGTTCAGCCCCGATGGCCGGACCGCCTTCGCGCCCGACTTCGCCCGGCTCGATGTGACCCGCCCCGGCTACGGCTACGCGACGGGCGCCACACGCGATCCTTGGAAACTCGTGCCGACGCCCGACGACACCGGCATCTGGCGCCTAGACTTGGCCTCGGGCAAACAACGGTTGCTCTTCTCCGTGGCCGACGCGGCGAAACTGCCCTTCACCGGCCCGGCGGCCAGCGCCTTCCAACCCGGAGCGGTGCACTGGTTCAATCACCTGTTGTGCAATCCCGATGGCACGCGCCTGTTCTTCCTCCATCGCTGGCGCAACCCGGGAGGCAAGGCCGCCTTCCGCACGCGGGCGCTGACCATCGGCGTCGACGGCGGCCAAGTGCACATCATGGACCCCAACGGCGGGACCTCGCATTTCGTTTGGCGCGACCCGCAGCATGTCTTCGCCTTCGCCTGGCACCCGTCCCACGGCGAGCGGTTCTATTTGTTCAAGGATCGCTCCCATGAGGTCACCGTCATCGGCAAGGACGCCATGCCCGCCAATGGCCATAACACTTACCTGCCCCACACCGACAACGCCTGGGTGCTCAACGACACCTACCCGCAGGGCAAGGACCGCCTGCAACGCCCTTACCTCTACCACATCCCCACCGACCGTAAGATCGAGGTCGGCGCCTTCCCGGCGCCGCCGGCCTATGCGGGTGAATGGCGTTGCGACACCCACCCATCGGCCAGCCGCTCTGGTCGTCAGTTCTGCTTCGACTCCGCCCATGCCGGTGGACGGCAAGTCTATGTGGCGGACATCGGACGGTTGTTGGACTGAGCCCGTTACCGAGCCGTCACGGAGTCCTCGCTTCCCTTCCGCACCGAAGGGCGTAAGGTGATGCCCATCCCCGATGGTTTCCCGCTCCGCCCTTGAACGCGCCCGCTCCGCGCTCCACCTCCGCCTCCTCGCCGCCCAACGCAAGCTCGAGGCCAACGGCCGGGGCGCCGTCATCCTGCTCGGCGGCAACGACCGACTCGGCGCATCCGAACTGGCCAACCAGCTGACGGAGTGGTTCGACTCGCGGCGCGTGCGTATCTGCGCCCCGGATGCGGCCGCCCCGGATCTGCGCGGGCGTCCCTTCCTCTGGCCCTACTGGCAGATGATGCCGGCCAAGGGCACCATCACCGTCGTCGTCGGCGATTGGGTCACGCGCACGGCGCTGGCCGCCGCCCACGACGAACTCACCGGCGAAAAGCTGCGCCAACGCATCCGCGCCCTCAAGCAGTTCGAGGAGATGCTCGCCGCCGACGGCAACTCGGTCGTGAAGGTCTGGATCCCTGGAAGGTCATCCTCGGCGGCGAGACCAAGGCCCGCGACCTGCATGCGGGCGTGGAGATCGTCCGCCAATTAGCTCAGGCTTCGCGCCGCCGCGCCGCGGTGAAGCACAAGAAACCCAGTGGTCGCCCACGCGGCCTGCTGGAAAGCGTCGCCCCTCACCCGACGATGGAGCGAAAGGACTACTCCGCCCAGATCGCCAAGCTGCAGGCCCGCCTCGGCCGGCTGACGCGCCTCGCCGCCGCCAAAGGCCTGAGCACCGTCGTCGCGCTCGAGGGCCCAGACGCGGCCGGCAAGGGCGGCGCCATCCGCCGTCTGTGTGGGATGATCGACGCGGCCCACTACCAGGTGCATCCGACGCCCGCGCCGACGGCGGAAGAAAAGTCGCGCCACTACCTCTGGCGTTTCTGGAACAAGACGCCCGCCCCCGGCCACCTCGCGATCTTCGACCGTTCGTGGTACGGCCGCGTGATGGTCGAGCGCGTCGAGGGCTTCGCCACCGACGCCGAATGGGCCCGCGCCTACTCCGAGATCAACGACTACGAGGCCCGCTTGGCCGAGACGGGCATGGTCGTGCTGAAGGTCTGGATCAACATCTCGAAGGAAGAGCAGCTCCGCCGTTTCCGCGCCCGCGAGGACTCCCCGCACAAGCGCCATAAGATGACGACGGAGGACTACCGTAATCGCAAGAAGTGGGACGATAACCTGCGCGCGGCGGAGGACATGATCGCGCGTACCGACACGCCGCACGCCCCGTGGCACGTGGTGCTCGGCGACGACAAGCGCTACGCCCGCGTGGCGGTGCTTAAAGCGGTTTGCCGCGCTTTGGCCGATCGGCTGGACTAAGCCACTCGCGCACCCAACGGAGGTGCGGCCCGGTCAAGGCGGCGGCGTCGAGTTCAGCGACGGCGACCCACTCCAGGCCGGCGTCCTGCGACCACGTCCGGACCAGCGCCGTAGTGACGGCGACTTCCAGGAGGGTCTCCGCATAGGTGACGCTACCGATGGTGCGACGACGGACCAACGCCGGGCGGCCGGTGACGGCGGTACCTAAAGTCGCCAACTCGGGCAACTCCGCCATACCGGCCAAGCGGCGAGCTTCGCGCGGGTTGCGCCGGACGAGCACCTTGCCGCGATGATGCACCAAGGCGCGGGCGACTTCGGCGGTCTTGCGCACCTTGGCTTCGAAACGAGGGAGCGAAGCGGCGTCGCGCCGACCCCGCACCGCGCACCAAGCAGCGACGGGGCAATGCGCGCAGTCCGGCGCGGCCTTGCGGCAGACGGTCGCGCCGAGTTCCATCATCGCTTGGTTGTGGTCGCCCGGATGCTTGGGGTCGACGAGCGCGTTCGCCAAGGGCGTGAAGGACTTCGCAGCCGTGGTGGTGTCCTTGAACTTCTCCTTCACCCCGGCGACGCGGGCCAGCACGCGGACGACGTTGCCGTCGACGACGGCCACGGGTTCACGGAAGGCGATGCTCGCGATGGCGGCGGCGGTGTAAGGACCGACGCCTTTGAACGCTTGCCACTCGGCGGCAGTCCGCGGCTCCGGCCGACCGGCGACTTGCTGGGCCAAGGCGAGGAGGTTCCGCGCCCGCGTATAATATCCTAAGCCAGCCCACGCGGCGAGGACGTCGGCTTCCTTCGCCCGAGCCAAGGACCGGAAGTCGGGCCAGCGCTGCACCCACCGCTCGAAATATGGGAGGGCCGTCGCGATCTGCGTCTGCTGGCACATGAGCTCCGAGACGACCGTGCGATAGGCCGAGACCTCGGTCCGCCAAGGCAAGGGGCGCTGATGCTGCGCAAACCACGCCCGCAAGGCCTTCCGGAACGCCGCGGCGGCCGGAATCAGCTGTTGTTCGTGGTTCGTCATGGGATGGGGCTGGATTTGAGGGCCAACTCGGCTAAACCTTGGAGCCCATGGCAAGAAAGGCAAAGCAGGACTCCGACGACGAGCCCAAGAAGGTGGCGATGCACACCCTGAAGCTCGACGCGGCCCAGGCGGAGAAGCTGCGCCAAATCGTCGTCGCCAAGGGCTGGGTCTCCTTCCCGGTCGACCACTCGGCCTTCGCCTTCAAGGGCCCCGACGTCAACGTGGTTCATTACAAGTCCGGCAAGTGCGTCATCTCCGGGCGCGGGACCGAGGAGTTCGTGAAGTTCAGCGTGGAACCCGACGTCACCGGCCAGGCGACCTTGGGTTACGAGGAAGAGCTGAACCCGGAATGGTTCGAGGAACACGCCGGCTTGGACGAGTCGGGCAAGGGCGACCTCTTTGGGCCGGTGGTCTCAGCCTGCGTCATCGCGACCGGCGAGATGACCCGCGAATGGATCAAGCTGGGTATCAAGGATTCCAAGAAGCTCACCGACTCCAAGATCGCCGAGCTCGATCGCGTCATCCGCTCCACCCCCGGGGTATCGGTCAAGACGACCTTCGCCCGCATGGCGAAGTACAACGAGCTGCACTCGCGCTTCGGCAAGAACCTCAACCGCCTGCTGGGTTGGATGCACGCCACGTCGTGCGAAGAGGCCCTCAAGGACTTCGAGGCCCAACACCAGCGTCGCCCGAAGTGGGGCCTGCTCGACCAATTCTCCGAAGAACCGCTCGTGCAGAAGGAGATCGCCCGCAAGGGCATCGAGTTCGACCTGCGCATGCGCACCAAGGCGGAATCCGACCCCGTCGTCGCGGCGGCGTCCATCGTCGCCCGCGCCTGCTTCGTCCGTGAGCTCGACCGCTTGTCCCAAGACGGCGGCGTGACGCTGCCCAAGGGCTCAGGCCGCGAAGCCAAGGAAGCGGGCATCGAGCTCGTCGGACGCCTCGGCCCCGCGATTCTCGTGAACTTCGCGAAGCTGCACTTCCGCACGGCCTACGAGGTCCGCGGGCTGGAGCCGCCGGAAGCCAAACCGTTCATTCGCCGCAAGAAGGCGGAGTAACCCGATGGCCTCGCTGGCAGCCTTCGACCGTAAGCGCGGCGCCGGACGTCCGGGCATCGCCGGGGTCGACGAGGCTGGCCGCGGGCCGCTCTGCGGGCCGGTCGTCGCGGGCGCGGTGCTGCTCGACGCGGGCTTCTACGGCGAGGCGGCCTGGATCCGGAAGCTGTCGGGCACCAACGATTCGAAGAAGCTCTCGCCGGAGAAACGCGCCGAACTACGCGCCCGCATCGGCGAGATGCACGCCGAGGGCAAGCTGCGCGCGGTCTGGGCGGAGGCGTCGGTGTTGGAGATCTCCGCCCACAACATCCTCGGGGCCACGCGCCTGGCGATGGCCCGCTGCATCGCACAACTGGCCCAAGGCCCGCTGGCGTCCCTCTTCCCTGCTGCCGGCACGGAGGGCGAGCTCTTCGGCCGCACGGACGAGCGTAACATGCTCGTGCTCGTCGACGGTCTGCCGCTGCGGCCGTTCGCCTGGGCGCACGAGGCGGTCAAAGGCGGCGACGGCAAGAGCCTCGCCATCGCGTTGGCGTCGATCGTCGCGAAGGTCGAACGCGACCGCATGCTCGTCGAGCTCGACGCCCGTTACCCGGAATACGGCTTCGCGCAGCATAAAGGCTACGGCACACCCGACCACATCGAGGCCCTCCGCCGACTCGGCCCCTGCCCCGAACACCGCGAGCTCTTCGTACGCGGCATCCTCGCCGGCGAAGCCCCGCCACCGGAGTCTTTGGATAGCGAGTTCAGTTTTGAGTGAGGCCTTGGGTAGGGACAGCACCACGTGCTGTCCTAACGCTTTGGGTAGAGGTACGATTCATCGTGTCTTCCTGCGCGTGGAGGGCGCGGCACAGCCACGCCCCTACCTCTAGGTCGTGACGCCCTCTCGAGCCTACCGCGCGACGGCATCCACCAAGAGCCAGGCCCAGGTCGCGACGACGGCCTCTCCCTTGCGATGCAGGCGATCGTAGTCTCGGATGAGGGAACGGAGTTCTCCAGGGTGCAGCCGCGGTGACCCGGTGACGCCGCTGCCGTGCAAGGCACGCATCAGGTCGAGGGCCGAGGGATAGGTCTCGCTGGATTCGAGCACGCCATGCGCGCGGACGTCGAAACCCGCATGATCCAGGACCTGGAGCCACTGGGCTTCATCGCGCCAGCGGATCGGGCCTTCGCCGGTGAGGTCGCGCAATTCGTTCAGGCAAGGGTCGCAGGGGACGCCCAACAACAGGCGCCCGCCCTTCGGCAAGGCGGCGCGCCAATGCTGGAGGACCTGCACGGGATCCGCGGCCCAATGGAGCAAACCCGAAGAGGCGATGGCTTTCACCTTGGGTTGCGGGCCAAAGGCTTCGCGGAGCTTCCAGACGGCGTTCGGCGCGGCGGCTTGGCCAACGGCCAGCATGGCGGGGGAAGCATCCGTGGCTTCGACGGAGACGCCCTGCGCGAGCAGGGCATTCGTGAGGAAGCCGGTGCCGGCGCCGAGCTCGGTCACCAGCGCCCCGCGATGGAACGGCGCGAAGGCCGCCAAGGCTTCGGCGAAACGGCGCTGAGGCGCGGCGTTCTCTTCGTAGCTGCCCGCTCGTTCGTCGAAACGCATCAGGCGGTGGGGCTGCCGAGGAAATCGGTCAGCGCATGGCCGGCGTCGTCGACGACCTGCGCGCCGACGATGGCCTGGGCCACGCCTTCCGGATTCAAGAGTTTGTCGTCGGCACCGACGTACGCTTCCCAGCCTTTCGGGAGGCCTTGGCGTCCGAACGTCACGAGCGAGATGCCCGCGGGCTCGGCGAGGATGTCCAGACCAGCCATCAGGTGCTCAAGTTCATACGGGAGCTCCGCGTTCGCGGCCGGGGTCAAGCCAGCCCGGGCCCGGAAATCGGCCAGCGCCGCCAAGGGTTCTTTTTCGAGCCAGCGCTTGAGCCAGCGGACCTGCGTCTCGCTGACGCGACCGCACTTGCCGTGCTCGGAGCAGAACGAGGTGAACGGGGCGATGAGCAACGCTTTCGTCGGAAGCTGCACGCCACGCGCAGCGGCTTCGAGCAAGAGGTGCGCCCCAAAGGACCAGCCGATGACGGCGTCGCACCCGACGAGGTTCTCGGCCGCGCCGACGACAGGCGGGTAGATGACGTGCTCGGCATCAGGCGCATGCGCGACCGCCAGCGGGCCCATTTCAGCCAACGAGATGCCCCAACCGCCGATCCAACCAATTTTCATCGGGAGACTCCTTTCAAGACAGAGAGGAAGGCCTCGAGCGACGTCGCCGTGAGCCCACGGCGGAGCGAGATACGGATGCGGCCCGTGCGGACAGGCACGGTGGGCGGACGGATGGCGGAAACCATGAAACCAGCGGAGCGGAGGGCGGTGGCGAAGCGGAGCGTGACGTCCGAATCGCCGAGGATGAGGGGGATGATCGGCGAATCGCCGGTAGGGACGGCGAACCCGGCGGCACAGAGGGCGTCGCGCCATTCGACAGACATCGCCTGCAGGCCGGGGCGTTCCACGGCGAGCTCGCGGACGCGCCCGATAGCGGCGAGGGCGGTCGCGGCGTTCACGGGGGCGAGGTACGTGGAGTAGACGAACTCGCCCGCGAAGTTGATCAAGGCGTCGCGGACTTCGGACGCGTGCGAGAGCACATATGCGCCTTGGGAGCCGAGGCCTTTGCCCAACGTCCCGACGACGATGTCCGCCGCGGCGAGCACGCCTTGGTGCTCCTGCATCCCGGTGCCGGTCTCGCCATACCAACCCGTGGCATGGGCTTCATCCAAGACCCAGCAGAAACCGAAGCGCTTGCGCAAAGAGGCCAGCCGACGGAGGTCGGGGCCGTCGCCATCCATGGAGTAGACGCTTTCGGTGACGACGAAGATGACGCCGCCGAGCGCGGGCTCCTCGTGCAGCATGAGCTCGAGCGCGTCGAGGTCGTTGTGCGGGAAACGACGGAGACGGGCGCCCGAGGCCTGGATGCCTTCGAGCATGCTCGCATGGACCAAACGGTCGGCGAGGACGAGGTCTCCTTCCTTGGGCAAGCCACCGAGGACGGCGGCATTGGCCGCGAAGCCGGTGTTCAGCACCAAGCCGTGCGCATAACCCTGCCAAGCGGCCAAGGTGCGCTCGAGGCGCTGATGGAGCTCCGTGTAACCCGTGACCAGCGGCGACGCCGAGGACGACGCGCCCCACGTGCGTAAGGCCTCTACGCCGGCCGCGACCACGACGGGGTCGCGGGACAGGCCGAGGTAATCGTTGTCCGCGAGGTTGACGCGCGCGTCGTCGGCGGTCCGGGCCACGAGTTGCCGGCGGAGCGAAGAGCCCTCGCGTTCGCCCAAGGACTTACGCAGACGCTGGACGAGGGCGTCGTTCATCGCGGCAGGAAGTGGAAGCGCGGAGGCTGCTTGCCCGGACCCGACTCACCATAGAGCGGGATCCAAGCATCGGCGAGGCCCGCGCGGTTGGCGGCAGCCACGGCCGGGGTCGGCTTCTTGATCGCGTTCAGCCACACGCCCATCGGGCCTTCGTAGCGGCGACGCAGGTAGGCGATGGCGAGACGAGCCTGGTTGATGGCACCCAAGCGGTCCTCCACGACGATGATGACCGCCATCGGCTGGATGGCCGCGGCGAAGTCGGACCAATCCTTGCCCTTCGGGTCGATCGGCACGGCGACGCCGCCGGCGCCTTCGACGACGCGACATGGCGCGGCTGGGACGGCGCGGTACAGTTTCAGGAGCGTGGCGAGGTCGAGCGTCTTGCGGGCCTTCTTCGCGGCGGCGAGCGGCGCGATGGGCGCCGGCAACGCCAACAAGGTATGGGCTTCGGCCCAGTCTCCGGCGGCCTTCGGCGCATCCGCGGGACGGCCGGAGGCTGCGCCGGATTCGACGGGCTTGATGACTTGGGTGAAGCCATCGCGCGCGAGGCGACGCGCCAGCAGGCCGGAGACGTGGGTCTTGCCCACGCCGGTGTCGCTGCCCGTGACGAAGAAGACCGGCATGGCTTACTTGCAGCCGCAGCCGCCGTGGCCGCAGGATTCTTCAGCGGCGTTGGCAGCGGCGAATTCCACGACGCTCGGCCAAGCGGCCGGCTGGGCGGAAGCCGGGGCGATCTCGCCGCGATGGATGCGACGGGCTTCGTCCGGGTGCATCGGGTGCAGGCCCAAGCGCTTCATGAGGTTCATGTCCTCTTCGATGTCGGGGTTGCCCGTGGTGAGGAGCTTCTCGCCCAGGAAGATCGAGTTCGCGCCCGCGAGGTAGCAAAGGGCCTGCGTCTCGTCGTTCATGTTGGCGCGGCCGGCGGAGAGACGGACCATGGCCTTCGGCATCAGAATGCGCGCGACGGCGATGGTGCGCACGAATTCGATGGTATCCACGAACTTGCGGCCAGCCAGCGGCGTGCCTTCGACGGCGACGAGGGCGTTGATCGGCACGGAATCGGGCTGAGGGTCGAGCTGCGCGAGCTCGACGAGCATCTTGAGGCGGTCGTCCACGGTCTCGCCCATGCCGATGATGCCGCCGGAGCAGACCTCAAGGCCGGCCTTGCGGACGTTCGAGAGCGTCTGGAGACGGTCGTCGTAGGTGCGCGTGGTGATGATCTTGGAGTAGTGCTCGCGCGAGGTGTCGAGGTTGTGGTTGTAGACGTCGCAACCGGCCTGCTTGAGGCGGGTGGCCTGCTGCTCGGACACCATCCCGAGGGTGCAGCAGACTTCGAGGCCGAGCTCCTTCACGCCGGCGACGGTGTTCAGCACGCTGTCGAACTGCTTGCCGTCGTTCACGCGGCGCCAGGCGGCGCCCATGCAGAAGCGGGTCGCGCCGCCGGCCTTGGCCTTACGGGCGTCGGCCAAGATGGCCTGCGTCTCCATGAGGGCTTCGCTCTCGAGGCCGGTGTTGTTGTGGACCGACTGCGGGCAATAGGCGCAATCTTCGGGACAAGCGCCCGTCTTGATCGACTTCAGCGTGCAGAGCTGCACGCCCGCCGGGTCCTGGTTGGCTTGGTGGACTTGCTGAGCCTTGAAGATCAGCGTGTTGAGCGGCAGGTCGTAGAGCGCGCGGGCGTCGGTGAGGGTAGGCATGGTGTTGTTGAAGGGGATAGGTGAAAGGGGATGGGGATAGACTACGGAGTACAGAGTTCAGATTACGGATTTACAGGAGAGATTGCTGAGTCGAAGAAGAGGCAGGATTGGAAGTTTAGTCTATTTCGATTCAGTACTCTGTCATCAGTACTCAGTACTCCAAGCCCGTCAGGGTTTCGTCCATCGCGAGGCGGACGGCGCGGACGAGGTGCTTCACTTCGTCGGCTTGGATGGAGATGGGCGGGACGAAAAGAATGGAGTCGCCGAGGGGACGGATGACGAGCCCATGGCGACGGGCGGCGAGCGCGACGTGGTAACCGGCGCGGGTGTCGGTCGGCCAGCGGTCCGCCCCGGACGGCTTGAACTCGACCGAGCCGGTGAGGCCGACCTGACGGTACGCGCGCACGTGGGGCTGTCCGGCGAACGCGGCCGCCATCTCGCGGCCCAGCAGGTCGGCGCGCTCGGCGACTTGGCCGGAAGCGAGCATGGGCTGCAGCTTGCGCAGGGAAGCGCGCGCGACGGCGCAGCCGAGCGGGTTGCCGGAGAAGGTATGGCCGTGGAAGAAGGTCTTCCCTTCGGAGAACGGTCCGAGGAAGGCTGCGTAAATCTTTTCGGACGTCAGCGTCGCAGCGAGCGGGAGGTAGCCCGCGGCGAGGCCCTTCGCGAGGCACAGGAAGTCGGGCACGACGCCTTCCAGCTCGGCGACCGTGAGGGCACCGACGCGGCCGAAGCCGGTGAAGACTTCGTCCAGGATCAGGTGCACGCCATGCCGGCGGCACAGGGCGGCGACCGACTTCACGAACCCGGCGGGCTGTTGCACCATCCCGGCGGCACCCTGCACACGCGGCTCCAGGATGACGCAGGCGGTCGTGGCGGCGTCGCGGACGAGGAGCGCCTCGAGCGCCGCC
>RFQN01000290.1 GCA_009924965.1 Verrucomicrobiota bacterium | reverse complement strand
CATCTACCAAGCCGGCCTCGTCTAAGCCGCATGGCTGCCGCCCTGTCCTTTGAAGCTGGTCGCCGCACGCAGCGGCCTGCGCTCTCGCCCCGCGAGGTCTCCGTCATCACATTGACGGCGGCCATCCTCGTGCTGGTGCCGTGGACCTGGGGCGGCGTCGTGCTCTGGCCAATGCTGGTGCTGCTGGGCGTCGCGGTGGCGGCGGTCATCGCCGCGGTCGGGAATCACCGCGCGCAGCTGGTGGCGTTGGGCGCTTGGGCCCTCGCCCTAGGGTTCGCCTGGTGGCGGCTACCGAATCCGGCCGAAGGGTTCTCCGCCTTCACGCAGCTCGATTACTGGGCCTTCCCTCTCGGCGCTTTGGTCGCCCAAGCGGTGCCCGCGCTCCTGCTCTACGGCGACGTCCGCTCGCGGCCGGCCGCGGAGTGCCTGCGGTCTTGGGTGACCTCGGTCCCGTTTTGGGTCGTGGTCGTGCTCTTCACCTATTGCGCGGTCCAGGCCTGCAACCCGTGGGGTTCGGTCGTGGAGAAGGACCTCTTCTGGCGCATCTTCCGGGAGAAGCCGGTCGCTTGGCTTCCGAGCGGACTCGCCGCCCCGTTCGTCTCCGACGAAAACGATCCCGGCGGCATGAACGCTTGGCGGCTGATGCTGACGCTGATGGGTCCTTGGTTGGTCTTCGGAGCCTTGCGCGCCGGCCTGCGGCGTCGCCAAGGCCTGGTCATCTTGGCGTGGATCAGCGTAGCGGTCGCCTGCGTCTACGCCGTGTACGGCTTCCTCAACCAGCGCGCCTATACGGAGTCCATCCTCGGTTACCCGGTGCCGATCGGCGCGACGACCTTCGGGACGTTCATCAACCGCAACCACGCAGGCATCTATTTCTACCTGCATGCGGCGGTGGCCATGGCCCTGACGTTCTGGCATCTCCGTCGAACACAGGCTTCCGTCGCTCGGGGCGGCCCTTACCTGCTGGCGGCCTTCTGCGCGGCCTTTCTTTGCTTCTTCGTCTTCTTCACCACCAGCATCGGGGCCTCCCTCATCGCGCTGCTGCTGCTGGTCGTCGTCGCCCCGCTGGCCTATTTCTTGGGCACGCCGAAGGACGCCCACGCGACGCGCGACGTCTTTTGGTTTTCCGCGGCGGGTCTCGGCGTGGTCTTCCTCGCGTTCGTCTTTGCAGGAGATTTTCGTAGCCTCGAAAAGAAGATCCAGCTGAAGACTCAGGCTTACCGGGTGAACGGCTCCGACGACCGGGCGCCGCTGCGTCGCTCGACCTGGGCGATGGCGACCGCGGGCGGTTGGTCGGGCAAGGTTTGGACGGGGTGGGGCGCCGGCTCCTATCGTTGGGTTTCTCCGGTTTTCCAGGCGGAAGAGAAGCAGCTGCAGGACGCCAAGGGCAAACTGGCGATCCGTGCGACCTACGCCCATTGTGACTGGCTGCAGATGCTGGCCGAATGGGGCGTGCTCGGGATGTTGCCCGTTCTGGTCGGCCTGTGGTGGCTAGGTCGGTGGATGCGTCGGGCCTGTCGCCGCGGCCATCCGGAGGCCATTCCGTTGGCGGGCGTACTGGTCCTCGTCGGACTGCATGCTTCTGCCGAGCTGATCTTTTGGTTCACGCCGTTGCTCTACGCCCTGGCCCTAATCGCCGCGGCCATGGTTACCTTCACCGAGCACGACCTGCGGTCGCAGTCCTCCTCGGGCGCGGCCGCTGAGGAGACCGTCTAGTTTTCCGGATGCGCCAAATCCTGCAGCACCTCGGTTCCGGTCGCACGGAACTCGCGCACGTCCCCGCTCCGGGGCCGTCCGCCGGGCGCGTGCTCATCCAGACGACGCACTCGTTGGTATCGCTGGGCACGGAGCGTATGTTGGTCGACTTCGGCCGCGCCGGTTGGCTGCAGAAGGCCCGGCAGCAGCCGGAACGCGTGCGGCAAGTCTGGCAAAAGGTCCGCGCTGAAGGGTTGCTCGCCACCGTGCAGGCCGTCCGGAGCAAGCTCGCCCAGCCGATCCCCATGGGCTATTGCCACGTCGGCCGCGTCGTCGCGGCACCCACGCGCTCGGACCTGGTCCTTGGTGCGCGCGTGGTCTCGAACGGTCCGCACGCGGAGGTCGTCTCGGTCGCCGATGG
>RFQN01000289.1 GCA_009924965.1 Verrucomicrobiota bacterium | reverse complement strand
TCTTTGGGAAGCGTAAAGGCGGCCACGGGTGGAGTCAGTTACCTAGCAATGCCCGCAAGGCGGCTTCGTCGATGACGGCGACCCCGAGTTCCTGGGCCTTGGTCAGCTTTGAGCCGGCTTCTTCGCCGGCCACGACGTAGTCGGTTTTCTTGCTGACGCTGCCGGAGACCTTACCGCCGGCCTTTTCGATGAGGTCGCGCGCTTCGTCGCGACCAAGCGTGGGTAGGGTGCCAGTCAACACGAACGTCTTTCCGGCGACGCCCGCGACCGTGGCGGCGCTCGCGGCCTCGATGAGGTTGAGCCCCGCGGAGCGCATCGCTTGGACCCAATCGCGGTGGTTAGGGTCGCTGAAGAAGGAGAGGATGGATTCGGATACTTCGACGCCTACGCCTGAGATGACGGACTCGTAGGACACGCCACCCTTCTTCCCGACCTTGGTGTGCAGGAGGTCGCTGGGTTTCGCCGCTTCAAGCGCGTCCATCGATTGGAAATGGCGCGCAAGGTCTTTGGCGGTCTGCATGCCGACGTTCGGGATACCGAGGGCGTGGATGGCGCGCCACAGTTCGCGCTGCTTGGCCTGCGCGAGGCCAGCGACCATGTTGTCGACGGACTTCTCCTTAAAGCCTTCCAGCATCATCCATTCGCCGCGGTTGAGCTTGAGGGCGTCGACCGGGGCGTCGACGAGGCCGAGGTCGATGAGTTGCTCGGCGACCGCGTCACCCAGGCCGTCGATGTCGAGGCACTGCTTGCTGGCGAAGTGCACCAGCCGGCGGATCTTCATGTCGCGCGACGGGGCCCGGAGCTTGTAGGCGGCCTCGTCGCCGACGCGGACGGCGTCGAGGCCGAGTTCCTTCAGCCGGGCTTCGAAGTTGAAGGGCTGCGAATCGGCGGGGCGCTTCGCCACGACCACGCTGAGCACCTGCGGGATGATTTCGCCGGCCTTCTGGATGCGCACGGTGTCGCCTTCACGGATGTCCTTGCGGGCGATCTCATCCGCGTTGTGCAACGTCGCCCGGGCGACGGTCGAACCGGCGAGGAGGACCGGATCGAGCTCCGCCACGGGCGTGATCGCCCCGGTGCGGCCGACCTGCATGCTGATGGAACGCAGGACGGTCTCCGCTTGGTCGGGCGGGAACTTGAACGCCACCGCCCAGTGTGGGAACTTGCTCGTCGTCCCGGCGCGGCGTTGGTCTTCGAGCCGGTTGACTTTCACCACGGCGCCGTCGGTCGGGAAGGGTAGGTCGCGGCGGAGGACGTCGAGCTGCTGGATGGCCTGCCAGGCCGCATCGATGCCTTGTTGGACGGCGATGTCGTCGCGAATGGGGAAGCCCCAAGCGGCGAGCTGTTGCTTGAATTCCTTGAGCGTCGCGAAGGCGTTCGCGGGTTCGCAGGCGCCGAGCCCGTAGCAGACGATGCTCAGTTGACGGCGTTTGGCCTCTTCGGCGTCGAGCAGTTTGACCGTGCCCGCCGCCAGGTTGCGTGGGTTGGCGTAGAGCGGCTCGCCTGCGGCCTCGCGCTCGCGGTTGAGCCGCTGGAATTCGACCAACTCCATGTAGATCTCGCCGCGGACCTCGAGGAGGTCGGGGGCGCCGGACAACGTGCGCGGGATGGACCGGATCAAGGAGACGTTGGCGGTGACGTCGTCGCCACGGGCCCCGTTGCCGCGGGTGACGGCGCGGACGAAGCGGCCCTTTTCGAAGGTCAGGGAAACCGCGACCCCATCGACCTTCGGCTCGACGATGAACTCCAAGCCGGAGCCCCCGAGGGCCTTATACAGCCGTTCGCCAAAGGCGCGGAAGTCCGCCTCGTCGTAGGTGTTGTCGAGGGACAGCATCGGCGCGCGGTGGTCGGCCTGCTGGAAGCCCTCGGACTTGTCGTCGCCGATGCCGAGGTCGGGGCCGGCGTCGGCGGGGAACTGCCGCTCTAGGTCGGCCAATTGGTCGACCAGCTTGTCGAACTCGAAGTCGGAGATCTCGGGGGCGTGCTTCTTGCGGTACAGCTCCTCGTGGCGCTGGATTTCCTGGCGCAGCTTGAGGATTTGATCTCGGGGTGATTCCGGCATGAAAGGACGCCCGGAAGTTAAGAGGGGTGGGTGGCAGAATCGAGGGCAGAATCGAGGATAGGTCGGGAGGTAGGGGCAGCACCGCGTGCTGCCCTAGGG
>RFQN01000288.1 GCA_009924965.1 Verrucomicrobiota bacterium | reverse complement strand
TTCGACTTCCCTTGGCCGCTATTCTGCTCGATGGGCGGGATGTCCGCCGTCGACACCTGCAAACGCCTCAAGGCGGAATACGGCTTCGACCTGGACGTCGAGCGGCTCCTGGCCGACGGGCATGACTTCCTCGAGGAGCACCTCGAGAAGGACGTCACCGCCCGCCCCGAGGTCGTGAACATCGTGCACCACGTCCGCGGGCTCGGCCATAAGACCGCCGTCGCCTCCGCCGGCCGCAAGGCGCACGTGCACACGACGCTCAACCGGATCGCCATCACGCACCTCTTCGACGCCATCATCACGGCCGAGGACGCCGTGCGTTCCAAGCCGCACCCCGACCTCTTCCTCGCCGCGGCGGCCCGCATCGGGGTCGACCCGCGCGACTGCGTCGTGCTCGAGGACAGCCCCCGCGGCAAGGAAGCCGCCGATGCCGCCGGAATGGCGTGCGTCTTGGTGGAGCCAGCATAATCATAGGGGATACGTGGGCATGGGGGATGCTGGCGTAGCAATACCTCGTTAATCGATAGGAAGTAAATGGGCGTCGCAAGAGGTGCGCGGACGAGGCGTAGACATACCGTATTGGGCGATGCGCACCCCAAGACCTCTAGGCAAAGTGAACTCGTATCGCGACCTGATCGTTTGGCAGAAATCGCGCGGCCTTGCCATAGGCGTCTACCGCCTCTGCATGTCCGCCCCCTTTGATCGGCACAGGGGGCTATCCGAACAGATCGTGCGATCAGCGATTTCCATCTCATCGAACATAGCGGAGGGGGATGAGCGCGGAACCAACAAGGACGCCCTGAGATTCCTCCTCATCGCCAGAGGCTCGCTAGCCGAACTCGAAACCCAGCTCAACATCGCGGAAGCCGTGGGACTCATCGGCCGGCCAACCAGCGAGCAATTAGCAACCCAACTGGACGAAGTCGCACGTCTGTTGGGTGGCACCATCAAGATGCGCAAAAGAAGAGAGGATGAGAGCGAGTAACCGCTTCCCCTCATCCCCATCAACTTCCCCGTGCCCACGTGTCACCTTACCCACGTGTCACCTTTTATCACTACTTCTTCAGCTTGGCGCAGAAGCGGGCGAGGCGCTCGAGGCCTTGGGCGATGACCTGGTCGGAGGTGGCGTAGCTGAGGCGGATGTAGCCTTCGGAGCCGAATGCGGAACCAGGGACGACGGCCATCAGTTCTTCCTCGAGAAGGCGGTCGGCGAACTGCGCGGAGGTCAGGCCGAAGGACTTGATGTTCGGGAAGAGGTAGAAGGCGCCTTGCGAGCGGTAGCAGGTCAGGCCCGGGATGGCGTTGAGGCCGGCGAGCAGGTTGAGGCGACGCTTGTCGAAGACCGCGCCCATCTCGGCCAAGGAGGCCTTGGCCTTGTCGGGGTGCTGGTGTACGGCGAGGGCGCCGAACTGGGCGAAGGTGGTCGCGTTGGACGAGATCTGGCTCTGCAGGTCGGCCACGGCGGCGGCGAGGGGCTTGTCGGAGGCAACGAGCGTGCCGAGGCGCCAGCCGGTCATGGAGTAGCTCTTGGCGTAGCCGGAGACCGTGATGGTCAGGCGGGCGGCTTCGGGCGAGAAGGTCGCCGGGCTGCAGGTGGTCTGGCCGTCGTAGACAAGGTTCTCATAGATCTCGTCGGACATGATCCAGACGTTGGCCTTCACGCAGATGGCCACGAGGGCTTCGAGTTCGGCGCGGGAATAGACGGCGCCGGTCGGGTTCGACGGGCTGTTGATGATCACCATACGCGTCTTGGGGGTCAGCGCGGCGGTGAGCTGGGCCGGGGTGATCTTGAAGCCGGTGACGTCCTCGGCGTTGACGACGACCGGCTTGCCGCCGGCGAGCTTCACCATCTCGGGGTAGCTGACCCAATACGGAGCGGGGATGATGACTTCATCGCCGGCGCTGATGGTGGCGAGGATGGCGAGGTAGCAGGACATCTTACCGCCCGGAGAGACGACCACGTTGGCGTCGGCGATGCCGGTGAAGCCGCGGCGGGTGTAGTCCTCGGCGATGGCCTTGCGGAGAGCGGGGATGCCCGGCGTGGGGGCATACTTGGTCTGGCCGTCGGCGAGGGCCTTGGCGCAGGCGTCCTTGACGAACTGCGGGGTGTCGAAATCAGGCTCGCCGACGCCGAAGCCGACGACGTCCTTGCCGGCGGCGG
>RFQN01000287.1 GCA_009924965.1 Verrucomicrobiota bacterium | reverse complement strand
GAGGTTCACCGGGTTGGCTTCAAGGTAGGCCGCCAGCTGCTGCGGGCTCATCATGAACAGTCGGCCCATCTCGTTCCTTGCAGCTTCGCGACCCGGCCCCACGGCGGCATCCACCGCTTGATCTATGCTCCGCGCCATGAAGCCCCGCACAGCGCCAACGGGGTTCATTACCGCCTCGCCCGCCGACCAGTTCTGTGCGCCCAGGGCCTGGTCAACCTCTTGGTTGCCGAGCAGCAGTTCGGCTGAGGGCGAGTTGACGAAGCCCGCACGCCCTTCAAACGCGGCCTTTTGGGCTTCTCGGGTTGCCGGATCAATGATCGCCGCAACGCTGTCTTCGCCGAGCGCGGCGGTCAGCTTGGCGCGCAGGCGGGCGCCGGGCTGGCCGACCAGAGATTGCGGGGTCAGCTTTCCGGTTTGGGCGCGGTCATAAGCCCACTTTGCAGCACCCACCCGGAAGGCCTGCCGCTCGCCCTCGCTCATTCGGTTAAGCGTTTGCTGGAAGGCGAACTCGTCCATGCTGTTGCCAAGCATTCGCTGGGCCTGCTCAAAAGCCGACTGAGCGGAGAGATAGTCGCCGCTCACCGCCAGAGCCTGCCGATAGTTCGGGCTTTGGCTGGTCAGCTCATTACGAAACTCTGAAATGATGCCGACAAGCTGCCGGGCTTCGGGGTCGCTTGTGTCAATCCGGCCCGTCATCGGGTTCCTGAACGGCCTCAGTTCCCCGTCAAGGCCGCGCTTGATGTAGTCCAGCACGCGCAGGTTCGGCGTTCCGTTTGGCACCAAGATGGGAATGTCGCCGGACTCTGGCGACACGGTGAAGCCCAAGGTCTCCGGGTCAATGCGGTCGTTCTGCATGAGCCGGTAAGCCCGACGGCGCGCGCCCTGCAAGGCGGGAAGATTGAGCAGCTCTTGCAGATTGTCGGTCATCTCAATCGGGTCATTGAACGCCGCATCGTAAAGCGGGCGTGCGTTTCGCTGGCCTGTGTCGACAACGTCGGCAATGATCTGCGAAGCCTCGCCGGGTCGAACGCCTGTGGCCCGCTCAAATGCCCCCGCCAAGATGCCGGGCCGGGCTTGCTGGCGCTCCCCGACAGTCGTGCGAAGGTTTTGCCCGGTGAGGCCCTCACGGCGGGCCAGCGCGCCCAATTGCCGCGCTCCGGTCGGCCCGAACACTTCCGCCGCCATGAGGTCCGGCGCAGCGTTCTGCAATTCGTCCACGCCAACGCCCGACGAACGCCCGACCCTGGCGACATTGCGAAGGGCGATCTGTTCCGGCGTTGACAGGCCCGCGACACCGGCGGGCGACATGGCCCGCATCCGCGACGCCACGTTTCCGGCCAGGTCGTCCACGGCGGGGATGGCGCGTCCCACGCTTTCCACCATGGGCGCAGCCCGCTGCATGGCGGATTGAACCACCGGCGCGGCGCGCTGGATGAGGTTGCCGCCGGCCGCCGCCGCATAGGGCAGGCCCGCACCGATGGCCGCACCCGTCAGGCCGCCGCCCACCATGGCGTTGGCGCGGTCGCCCAGGTCGCCGTCCGACATGCCGAAGCCCGACAGCATCCCCTGGGCCCCGCCGACAATGCCGCTTCGCAGGGCCGCAGCGCCGAGGGTGGCCGCCTGCTCCGCACCGCCCACCGGGATGGCCGCGCTCAGGGCGGCGCCCGTGAGGTCCGCCCCCTTGGCGAGAACGGGATGGGAGCGAGCGAACTGGTCGCGGCTGTCCCGCTGTTGCTGCTGGGCGGTGTTGAAGGCGGCGCGGGGGCTCTGGCCACGAACCGCCGCCGCCACCGCCGGAACCGCGGACACCGCTTCCTCCACCAGCCCGGAGGTCGGGAGCTGCACGGCCCGCTGGACAACGCCCTGCGTCTGCTTCGGGAAGGCGACGGACAGGGCCTTGCCGGCCAGGCCGAGCGGACCCGGAAGCATCTCGGGGACCATGCGACCCACGGTCTGCCAGTAGGCGTCCACGAAGTTGCCGCCGCCCTTACCGCCAGCGGACTTTCCAGCTTCAGGGTTCTGCCTCAAAATCTCGGCCCGCACCTGTGCTTCAGTGGCCCCCGGCGGTCCTTGGATGCTGTAGGTTCGCCCGTCTGGCGCCTTGATGCTGTAGGTGGGCAAATGACCCCTCCTCTTAATCGGTGACGCGCAGCGAGCCCCA
>RFQN01000286.1 GCA_009924965.1 Verrucomicrobiota bacterium | reverse complement strand
AACGCATCCTCGCCCGTTACCCCGAGGAAGCCGCCGACTCCGGTGCCCTCGCCTACGCGTTGCGCACACTGGCGGTGCTGCTCTTCGGCGCGTCCATCTTCCTGGTCATCAGCCATAATTGGTCCGACCTCTCGCGCGAGGGCCAGCTCACCGTCGTCTTCACAGCCCTCGCGGTCATCCAAGGCGCCGGGCTGTATTTCTTCCTCAAGGGGCAGGAGCGGAGCGCCGTCATCGGCCACCTGCTGGGCTGCCTGATGTACGGCGGCGGCATCGCGCTCGTCGGCCAGATCTACCACCTCGACGCGCATAGCCCCGACGCCGTGCTGGCTTGGTGCCTCTTCACGATCCCGTTCGCGCTCCTGCTCGACGCGACGATCCTCCACCTGCTCGTCATCGTGCTGGCCGGCACGTGGTTCAACATGGAGACCGGCCATTTTGCCTGGAGAACCACGGCCCTGTACCACGGCCAACGGCTAGCCTTCCTGCTGCTGCTCGTCCCGACGGCCCTGGCCGCCTACCGCCGCGCCCGCCCGGCGCTGGCCGGGGCCTTGGCTTGGTCGTCCTTCTTCCTCTGGTTCATGTTTTGGGGATACACGCCTGAACACCTCTTCGTACTGCCGCTCGTGCTAGCGGCCTTGCACAGCACGGGCGATGCCCGCGCCCGAGGGTTCCGTTTTGTCGGCACCCTCGGGGTGGCGTTCCTGACACTCGCCATCGGCAGCCTCCATAGTTCCTCGGGCTACCGGGACTTCGCAGAACACTTCCTCCGCCAAGACTGGGTCTTCTCCGCCGTGACGATGGGGCTAGCCGTTTGGGCCATCGTCCGCGCCCGCCAACGCCAAGATAGCCACGCGGCTTGGTTGGGCCTGGTCGCGATTCTCGCGCTCAGCGTCGGCCTGCTGGGCAGTCTGCTGCCAGAGCACTTCAGAAACCGCAACGGGCTCTGGGTGCTCATGGTGGCGATGGCCAACGTGACGACGCTCTTGCTGGCGGTGACGCTGATCCGCCAAGGCCTCGCCGAGAAACGCCTCCGGCCCTATGTCTACGGGGCTTTGGTCTTCTTGGCGTGGCTGACCTGGCGCTACGTCGACATCGAAAAGGACCTCGACTACCTCGGCATGGCGGGCGTCTTCCTCTGCATCGGGCTCGTGCTCTTCGGACTCGCGATGGTCTGGCGGCAAACGCGCGAAGCAGAAATCGTCGAAGCGATGCCGGACTTTCGCCCAGCTTGGCTGGAAGGCCCGTTGGCCAAGCTGGAGCCCTACCGGCGCGCCTGGCTCATCGGCGCCATTGCCTTGCAGGTCGGCGTCCTCGCCTGGATGGTCTATGACCATAGCCGGCCGCTCTCCACGGGCGAACGCTTCCTGCTGCGCTGCGAACCGATAGACCCGCGCGACCTCACCAAGGGAGATTACGTCGTCTTGCGCTACGGCTTCCAAAACCTGGCCGATAGTCAGAAGAAGCGCCTCCTGGCGGAATGGAAGTCCCTGCACCCGGAAGCCGACACCGACGACTACGCCCTGAACTACGTGCTCCCCGCGGATACGCTCGTCTATATCCCGTTGCGCAAGGACGTCGACGGCATCGCTGATTACGGGGATCCGACGTTGCAGCGGCCCGCCACGGGGCCGTTCCTGCTGGCCCGCGTCGGCCAAGGCCGTTGGAGCTGGGACACCGATATCCGCGCCGGTATCGAGTCCTATTACGTCGCCGAAGGCACGGGGCCGGTCTGGGAAAAGCTCCGCAACAAGGGCCGGCTCCTCGCCGAAGTCGGTGTGCTCCCGAATGGTCAGGCCGGGCTGATTTCGCTCCAGGCCACCGAAACGGCAACGCTCTCGGCCTTCACGCACCGCAACTTGGAGCGTTTCTTCGTGACGTTGAAGGCCGATAAGCCGGTGACCAAACTGATCAGCACGGAAACGGCCTTTACGGCGACCTTCCACCCGGCGCCGCTGAACGGACAGAACGCGGTGACCCCGAAATTCCCCCAAGAATACGTCGTCCTCCATACCCTCCCGGAAACCGACGTGGCTACGACGATTGAGTTCCGCAACGTACGGCTCAAGAACGGCATCCTCCGCGCGGAAGTCCAAGTGGTCCGTGGCGAGAAGCAGACCTTCACGACCCGTCCGCAGGCGGCGATCATCATCTCGGCCGAAGGCC
>RFQN01000285.1 GCA_009924965.1 Verrucomicrobiota bacterium | reverse complement strand
AAGGTAGGGGCAGCACCGCGTGCTGCCCTAGCGGAGTGCAGAGTACAGATTACGGATGACGATTGGCTGTGAGGTAGGGGCGCGACTCGCTGTCCGCCAACCGCTATCCGCAACCACCGTCATTTGGTAGGGGCGTGGTTTACCGCGCCCTCCACCGGAGGAGGGCAAGGCGAAGCCTTGCCCCCTACCCTAGGCAGCGAGGTCGTGACGCCGTCCCGACCCTACCCAAGGCAGGCGGCGAAGCCGCAGCACAACCCCTTGCCCGCGTGTCCCCGTGTCGCCGTGTCCCCTCGAAGGAAGAACGAGCGTTGCTCGTTATCCTTCGCTTATTTCTTCTCCTCCGGCACTTCCGTCAGTTCTTGGACGAGGCCTTGGGCGGTGAAGTAGGCGTTGCGCTGGGTGAAGCGGGCGACGAGCTGTTTCACTTCTTCGGCGGTGGCTTCGTCCTTCGGCTTCTCGGCCTTGGCGGCGCGGAGGAAGACGGTGTCGCCATTGCCGGTGCGGATGCCCGCGGTGATCTTGCCGACGCCGGCGACCTCGAGGACCTGGCCGGTGCTTTCGTTGATGCCTGAGAGGCTCTCCGGCGTGTTCACGACGGTGAAGGGGGCGGGCGTCGAAGTCGTCAGGCCGAGGGCCTTGGCGCTGTCGGTGAAGGACTTGCCGGCGGCGGCGTCTTCCTGGAGGCGCTTGGAGATGCGGGCGATCTCTTCGGCCTGCAGGCGGGCGCGCTCGTTGCTGCGCCAGTTGGACAGGGCGAGGGCCTTGACCTCTTCAAAGGCGGGCAGGCGGGATTCGATGCGCTTGTTCAGGAGCACGAAGATGGCGGCGTCTTCGGCGCGGAACATGTCGGTGCGCCATTCCTTGTCGGTCAGCTCGCCGGCGAGGCGGAGGGCTTCGGCGGGGATCTTGGCTTCGGTCGGAGGGTTGTTCACTTCGTAAGCAGCGAGGGGCGTGAGCTTGGCGCCCTGGGCCTTGAGCCACTCGGTGAAGGCCTTCGAGTCGGCCTTGTGGGATTCGGTGGGGAACTTGTCGCCGAGCTCTTCGCCGATCTTGCCGGCGAGGTTGCGGATGGCGCGGTCGGCGCGGATGAGCTTCTCGATGTCGGCGCGGCGGGCGAGGGCCTGTTCCTTGACCTTGCCGGGCTCGAACTTGAACTTCTCGGCCACGTTGTAGCCTTCGAGGACGATCTCGTCGTCGGTGATGGTCGAGGTGTCGGGCTCGGTCTTGGTGAACGAGACGACGCTGACCTCGACCTTGGCGGGCAGGCGGTAGGCCTCCTTGTTGGCTTCGAAGGCGGCCTTGGCCTTGGCTTCGTCGTCGGCGACGGTGGCCTTGAAGTTAGCGTTGGAGAAAGTGGCGGCATCGACGGTCCAGAGCGTCTTTTCGCGTTGGATGAGGCGCTTGATCTGGGCGGTCGTGGCGTGGCCGGGGCCGGAGAGGAGGGCGATGGACTTGTTCACGCGCCAGGAATCCTGCAGGAAGCCTTCGAAGCGCGCGCGGGTCTCGGCGTCGGACGCGTTGAGGGCCTTCGAAGCGTACTCGAGGAACTTGTTGAGGTTCTCGAAGTTCTCCTTGCCGTCGGGGCCGGCGGTGGCGAGGAGGGCGAGCTTGCGGACTTCGCTGTCAGACGGGTTGGGGATGCGGAGGGAGTCGGCGAGGCTGAGTTCGGCGACGAACTGGAGGTAGGAGCGGCCTTCGTTGCGCTGGCCGGCGAAGATCAGGGAGTCGCGGTAGCGGGTCGCGAGCTTGGGGCTGTTCAGGTCGTACCCGAGGTACATGCGGGTGTTGGTGTCCATCGCGCCGCGGCTGCCGTAGCCGTAGAAGACGAACGAGCCGACGATCACGACGAGCAGGATGCTGAAGATCAGGCGGTGGTGCTTGGAGGTGGCGCCTTGGAGCCAAGTAATCATCCCGCCACCTTGGTAAGCCCTTTGGCCGCTGTCAATCAGTCGAGGGATGCGCCCTTGCGCTTGCGCAGGCCCGCTTTCCGCCTAACCCTGCGGCGTGGCCAAGCCCATCCAGTGCATCGTCGCCGTCGCCCAAAACGGCGTTATCGGGCGGGAAGGGCGCCTTCCTTGGCATATTCCGGAGGACTTGGCGTGGTTTTTGGACCAGACCGCCGGTGGGGTCATGATCGAGGGGCCGGCCTGCTATGCGGAGCTCGGCAAGGCCTTGG
>RFQN01000284.1 GCA_009924965.1 Verrucomicrobiota bacterium | reverse complement strand
TGACCTGCGCCGCCGGGCAAAAACACCTGCTCAATATCGTCGGGACCAAACGAGTCAGCCGCTTCCGCCAGTATGTCGTTCATCTCGCCCGGACGAATCGAGTCGCTGCTGCGCGTCAGTTTGCCCAGTCGCGGCCTGCGCCCAAGAATGGCGGCCACGATGTCGGCATACGTCTCGGCAGGGCCAGCCTTGTTTAGGCGACGGTCTGACCAGCGAGAACGAATCATGTCCCGCTGCGCTCTTGCCGCCGTCGCGTTCGCGGACTTCTTGTCGTCCGGGTCCGCCCGGCGCGCCGTGTCAGATGCGCCGTCGGCCTTCATTCGCCGCCGTATGTCACTATTCCCGGCTCCATCAACGACTTGCTGCAACGCCGCCAACTGCTCTCGGGCATTTTCCAAGTCCTTCTTCGCGTTCGCGAGCGCCTTGACGCCCTTTGCCTTGTCGGCCGCCTCTTGCGCCAGCCGCACCGCCTCCCTCGCCGCCGGCAAGGCGTTGTTGGCCTCGATGACCTTCAAGTCTTCGGAGTCGATCAGGCGGCTACCTTCCGCCCGCGACTCAAGCCGCTCACCAGCACGAAAGAATGCCGGGAGTTGGTCGTTGGCATTCGCGCCAATCGCCTTGAGTCGGGCCTCTTTGTTTACTCGGTACGCCTCAGACGGGCGGGTGCGATTCCAGTCGTTTGCTTCCTCCGCAGCCGCAGCCCCAGTTTCAAACACTCCGGGAAGTTCGCCCTCTGGAGTCTCGACTGCCTTCACTTCCGGCGTCAGCGCTCCGGGACGGCGGATCGCAGCGGGGCCGGGAGAAGCGGCGACCGCAGGCGTTGGCTCCGCCGCCTGCATGGCCTGACGAAGGGCGCTATCCACCGCCAGTTGCGTCTGGTGCTGCGAGATGGCGGCACTGCGCTCTGTCGGGTCGGCCTCCCGGATCAGTTGGCGGGCAGCATCTGCCGCTGCGTCGTCGCCCAGTTCCATCGCCCGCCGCAACTCGACCAGCAGTTCGCCCACTTGTCCCTGCGGGCGAGTAAGGGCGGCCAGTGCGTTCGGGGAGATGGAAGGCCCGTCCGGCCCGGACTGGATCAGGCCAATAACGGCCCGCGAGGATTCATCGTTCGCCAGCGTCCGCGTGATGTCTTCTCGCAGTGCGGCAGGAAGGGCGTTGAACTGCTCGGCCGCAGCGGCAAGGCCCGGCTCGGACGGCACGACGCTCTGACGCGGAGCGGAGGGCCGCCCGCTAACGGCCCGCTCGACAGCGGTGTCCATCAGTCGATTCGACGCAAGGTTGGCCTGCGTGAACTCTGGGTCGGTGGCCATAGCCTCCAAAGCGGCCAGCCGACGGCGACCGTCCTCGATGCCGCGAGTCGCATACTCCGGCACGGGCACGTTGGGGAACTTCGGGTCCGGCCGCCACGTCGTGAAGGCCCGCTCCAGCGCCTCCCGCTCTGGAGAGCCGGCTGGGTAGTCCTCGCTAATCTGCTTCCATAGCCGCCGCACAGCGCCTACGTCCATCGACTCCAACTGCGTGGGAGTCGTGTACTGGGTCACCATCTGCGCGAGGTCGGCCTCCGGGTCGGGGGCTACCCGATTGCGACCAAGATTCTTTACGCCGCCCGTTTCGATGTTGATGTCGGATGCGTCCAGCGCGTCAAGTTGCTCGGGCGTTGCTTCTGCTCCTTCGGGCATCGGCACCTGACCGTCCGCCTGAGAGCGCCGCAGCGCAAGCACTTGGTCCGGCGTGACCGGCCGTCCTTCCTCAAGGTCTTTGATCGTCTGGGCGATTTCCTTGCTGGACAGCGAGCGGCCCAGAGCCTGCGACGGGTCCGCTCCGTACTCCGACAACAGAAACGCTTCCTCAACCGTCAGCGGGTTCAGTTGGTCGCCCGTCAGGCCAGCCTGCACGTCTTGCTGGTACTTGACCGCCTTGTCGGCCAGTGCCTGAATCTGCTCCGGCGTAGCCTCCATGCGCTGCGGCACCGCAACGGCCGTGCCGCGAACAGCGATTGGTTCAGGGCGAGGAGCGGGCGCGTCTGGGCCTACAGCAGCAGACGCCCTATTGCCGATCCCGACCCTCTGCGCCTGCGGCATCTGCGGCTGGGCCGGAAGACGAGTGGCCCGCTGCGCAGCGGCGACAGCCTCCGCCTGACGGAGCGCCTCCTGCATCTCACGAATCTTGCCGGACAGTGCGCTCTTGGCGG
>RFQN01000283.1 GCA_009924965.1 Verrucomicrobiota bacterium | reverse complement strand
TCGATGATCGTCTCGACCGCGACCCACTCGGGATTGCTGAGCGGGGAGACCGTCGGGTTGCGCAAGGCGGGCAGGGCAGTGGCGACCTGTTCGAGCTTCGCCTTCGGGAGGTTGAACTTGAGGCCGACCATGTGCTGGGCGGCGAGGGCGCCTTGCAGCATCAGGACGATCTGCTCGATCTTGGCGCGCTTCGCGGGGTTGGCCCAAGCGGCCTTGTTCGCGACGAGGACGGTGGTCGTCTCCATGAGCTGGGCGACGATGCGTAGCTTGTTGGCCTTGATGGAGGAGCCCGTCTCGGTGATGTCGACGATCGCGTCGGCGAGTTCCGGGACCTTCACTTCGGTCGCGCCCCAGGAGAATTCCACTTCACAGGTCACGCCTTGGGCCTGGAACCAGCGGCGGGTCGTTTCCACGAGCTCGGTGGCGACGCGCTTGCCGGCGAGGTCCTGCGCGGTCTTGACCGGCGAGGCTTCGGGCACGCAGAGGACCCAGCGGGATTTCTGGGCGGAGGCTCGGCTGTAGATGAGCTCGCAGACCTGGACGACGTCCGCGGCGTTTTCCTGGACCCAATCCTGGCCCGTCAGGCCGCAGTCAAAGAAACCATGCTCGACGTAGCGGGCGACTTCCTGGGCGCGGATGAAGCGGCCATCGAGGGTCGGGTCATCGAAAGAGGGGCGGTAGGAGCGGCTGCTCTTGGCCACCGGGAACCCGGCACGGGCGAAAAGCTGGAGGGTGGCCTCTTCAAGGCTCCCTTTGGGCATCCCAATCATCAATTTAAGGGCTTCCTGGCTCATTAGACCTTTGAGGAAGCCCACGGATTGCCCCTCCGCAAGCATTAAGGGGTTGACTCATTTAGGCGTCGAAATGACCCTTCCCGACCTCCCCTACTGCCATGCAGCGCTCTCTGCTTATCCTTTCCGCGTCCGTCCTGCTCGTTGCCTGTGAAGGCTCCAAGAGCCCATGGTCGTCTTCTTCCCGTGCCAGCTCCGGCGTCAGCGAAGTCAACGGCCAGCCCGTCGAGGCCGCCGCTCCTGGCGTGAAGTTCTCCTGGGATAAGGACACCCCGGCGGAAGCCCCGAAGGCCGCCGTTGCCGCCGTCGTGGAAGCCCCGAAGGACCCCAATAAGGCTCGCGTGCTCGAAGTCCGCGAAGCTGCCGGCCTCATTTTCCTCCTCCGCTCCGACAAGCCTGACGTGAAGGCCCGCCTCCAGTTGGTCAAGGACGGCAAGGCGATCGAAGTCGAAGTCGTCAAGGTCAGCGACAAGAACGAAGTCGTCGCCAACATCATCCCCAACCAAGAGAAGACTCCTAAGTTGGCCGCTGGTGACGAAGTGGCTTGTGGCGTCCGCGCCTCCGCCCCTCAGTAATCCGCCGAGGCGAGACAGCCCCGTGACAGAAGGACCCGCCCGCCCCGCGCCGGCGGGTCTTTCGTTTGGGGTGAGGCTGGGATAAGCCTGCGAACCCCCCGCTTTTCCCTCCAACATTGACCCTGCCCGCTGGCACGGGTATTGCTCGAAATTCCACCGTCACCATGTCCGACGCTCCTCCCATCCGCCGTTCCGGCATCCTGCTGCGCAAGTTGCTCACCATCCTCGCGGGCTTGGTGCTCTTCGTCTTCCTCGCGGGCCTCCTGGCGGTCTGGGCGCTGGGCCGTTTCTCCCCGGGGCTGGTCGATTCCGCCTTGGCCGATGCCACCGGCGCCCACCTCACCGTCGAAGCCAACGACACGAACCTGCTGCTGGGCCGGCTTTCCTACGCCGGCATCACCATCACCAACCCCACCCGCTGGAGCGAGCGCGAGTTCCTCAAGATCCGCCGGCTCCATCTCGACGTCGACCCTTGGTCCTTCGCCGGCGCCGGCACCCAGCGGGTCCATGAGGCCGAGCTCGACATCGACCGCGTCGTCCTGACCGGCAAGTCGGACAAGCTCCTCGAGCTGCTCGGCGACAACAACGCGTTGGACATCTCGAAGGCCCTCAAGGCCGAGGCGCGCGCGAGCGATCCCGCGGCCCCGGCCGGCCCGCCGAGCGCCCCGCGGCCCTATGAGATCGGCAAGCTCCGCGTGCGCGTCGGCCACCTCACCATCGTCGGCGGCGACGGCACGGCCCGCCGCCGCGTGCTGCTCGACCAGGACATCAACTTCGTCTTCGAGGCCCAGGACGTCACCGACCGCAACGAGAAGGAGACCGTCCAGAA
>RFQN01000282.1 GCA_009924965.1 Verrucomicrobiota bacterium | reverse complement strand
AGATGACCGGCACGCCCCCGCGGCAAGTGCCGCTCGATGTGCCGCTGACGACGTTGCTGGCCAAGGTCGACCCCGCGGAGTTCGCCGCCGCGGTCACGGCCGCTTGCCGCACCCCGGTGACGCTCGACGACGCGGCCCAGCGCATGCACCTCAAGCAGTTCGCGCAATACCTGCGCCACCTCCGCCGCGCGGAGCAGGAGCCCAAAGGACGCAAACGCGCGCCCAAGGTCGCCGGCGACCGCATGGCCGGCTGGGAACCGCCCTTGCTGGCCTTGGCCACCGAACTCGGCGTGAAACCCGAGTGGGAGATCGACAAGGCCTTGGCGCACCTCACCAAGGAATACCTCCGCCAGAACGCCCGCATCCACCTGGCCGCCCGCGCCGCCGACCGGGACGCCGTCCAGGCCCGGCTGGAGCAGGTCGGCCGCCTGCGCGAGGCCCTGCGCCCCACCGGCGCTTAAGTCGCTTGCACCGGCGGACGTCCCGCCCACGCTCACCGCCTTCCATGCAGGACCTCATCCCCCTCTTTCCCGAAGTCGAAGAAGCCCAGTGGGCGAAGCTCATCGAGATGGCGGCGCTCCACCGCGAATGGAACGAGAAGATCAACCTCGTCTCGCGCAAGGACATCGAGCACCTCGAACGCCACCACTACGCGCCCTGCATCGCGGCGGTGAAGTGCCTCAAGCTCATGGTCGGCGCGCGCGTCATCGACGTCGGCACCGGCGGCGGCTTCCCTGGACTCATCCTCGCCGTCCTCTACCCGAAGGCCGACTTCACGCTCGTCGACTCGGTCGGTAAGAAGGTCATGGTCGTCGAGGACATCGTGAAGCGCCTCAAACTGAAGAACGTCCAGGTCCTCAACGCCCGCGCCGAGACGCTCACGCACGAGCATGACTTCATCACCGGCCGCGCCGTCGCCGACCTCCGCCTCTTCGTCCACCAGACCAAGCAGCTCATCCGCCACGGCCTGAAGCATTCCCTGCCCAACGGTATCCTCTACTGGCAGGGCGGCGACCCCGCCGAGGAAAAGGCCAAGGCCGGCATCGCCCCCCATTTCAGCTACGAACTCCGCCCCCTGCTCTGGAACGACGAGAAGTTCGAGGGCAAGCGGATCGTCCTCTACCGCGCCCAGGACCTGCCGCGCTGCAAGAAGCCCGACCTCCCCACGGCCTAAACGGCCGCTTATGACCCGACCGTGCCTTGACCCGAGGCCACGGAACCGCACGGTAAGGGCGATGTCCAGTCAGCGACTCCCATTGAATCCCGCCGGCGAGCGCCTCGAGGCCCTCCTGCGTCAGCGCATCGTCTTCCTCGACGGCGCCATGGGCACCATGATCCAGCAGCTCAAGCTGCAGGAGCAGGACTACCGCGGCACGCGCTTCGCCGACCACCCCGGCCAGCTCAAGGGCAACAACGACCTCCTCGTCGTCACCAAGCCCGAGGTCGTTCGCGACATCCACCGCGCCTACCTCGAAGCCGGCGCCGACATCCTCGAGACCAACACCTTTAACGGGACGTCGATCGCCCTCGAAGACTACCGGATGGGCCACCTCGTGCGCGAGCTCAACACCGCCGCCGTGCAGGTCGCCCGCCAGGCCGTCGACGCCTTCAAGGCTGCGCACCCCGGCAAGGACGCCTTCGTCGCCGGCGCCATCGGCCCGACGAACAAGACGCTGTCGATGTCCCGCGACGTCAACGATTCCGCCAAGCGCGACGTGACGTTCGTCCAGGTACGCGACGCCTACCGCGAACAGGTCGACGCGCTCATCGACGCCGGCGCCGACCTCCTGCTCTGCGAGACGGTCTTCGACACGCTCGTCCTCAAGGCCGCCCTCTTCGCCATCGACGAGGCCTTCGCCGCCCGTGGCTTCCGCCTGCCGCTGATGATCTCGGGCACGATCACCGACGCCTCCGGCCGCACGCTCACCGGCCAGACGACCGAGGCGTTCTGGAACTCCGTCCGCCACGCCCAGCCAATCAGCATCGGCATGAACTGCGCGCTCGGTGGCGAGCAGATGCGCCCGCACATCGCGGAGCTGGCCAAGAAGGCCGACGTCTACGTCTCCTGCTACCCGAACGCCGGCCTGCCCAACCCGCTCTCGCCGACGGGCTTCCCGGAAGGCCCGGAGGACACCGCAGCCATCCTCGAGACCTTCGCCCGCGACGGGCTGGTCAACATCGTCGGCGGCTGCTGCGGCACCACGCCCGGCCACATCGCCGC
>RFQN01000281.1 GCA_009924965.1 Verrucomicrobiota bacterium | reverse complement strand
GTTCCCAGAACAGCCACAGGCGGTCTTCCGCGTCGGCGTTCGCAAAGTCTTCGTCTACGACCACGAGATTGCGGTCATCGTCGCTGGGGGGACGCTTTTGGGAGCTGTCTTCGGCCATGGGGGTTCAACCCTTGCCAATGGCCGTCCAGTGTCAACCCCCGCCTCCCCCTTGCTCCGGGCTTGTGCCAGCCCGCCGGACGCTAACACTGGGGGGTCATGAGCGCTTCCGACTCCGTCCTTTCCGCCCTCAAGACGGCCAAAGCCAAAGGCCAGCTTTCCGCCGCTTCCTTGGCCAATGCCTCTGGCTGGCTAGAATCCGGGGCCCTGCCCCCCGCGGCCGTGGAGTCCTTGGCCGACTTGGTCGCCCAAGGGGCTTGGGCTGAACTGGAAGACCGCTTCTACAAGGGGATCGCCTTCGGCACGGGGGGCATGCGTGGCCGCACCGTCGGCCGGGTCAGCGCCGCGAACGAACTCGATGCCGCCGGCTTGCCGGTCCGGGCCGCGGTCGGGTCCGCCTGCCTGAACGACTTCAACGTCCTGCGCGCCGGCCTCGGCCTCTGGCGCCAGGTCTCCGCCAAGACGCCCGCCCCTCGCCTCGTGGTGGCCCATGACGTCCGCCATTTCTCCCGCCATTTCGCGGAGCTGTTGGCCTCGGCCTGGACGCAGTTGGGCGGCGAAGCCTACCTCTTCGCCGACGCGCGCTCCACGCCGCAGCTGAGCTTCACGGTCCGTCACCTCGGCGCCCATGCCGGCGTGGTCATCACGGCCAGCCACAACCCTTCGCACGACAACGGCTTCAAGTGCTGCCTCGCCGATGGCGGGCAGGTGACTCCGCCCGACGACGTCGCGATCGTCGAGCAGGTCGGCCGCATCGGCTTGGTCGACGTGGAGCCTTACCTGGAGAAGAACCTCGCGGGCGTCCTCACGGTGCCGGCCGCCGCCGAAGACGCCTACTTGGCGCGCCTCGCCGCCTTGGTCGTGGACCAGGAAGTGCTTTCCCGTCACGCGCCGAAGGTCGTCTACACCAATCTCCACGGCACGGGCGACGTCATGGTCGTACCCGCCCTCCGTCGCGTGGGCCTCGACCCCTTCGTCGTCGATGAACAGCTCGAGCACGATGGGCGCTTCCCGACCGTGCCTTCGCCGAACCCGGAAAGCCCGGCGGCTTTCGTGTTGGCGCTCAAGCATGCCGAGGAGATCCACGCTGACCTCGTGCTGGCGACCGATCCGGATTCGGACCGCGTCGGCGCGGCCTGTCCGTTGCCTCAAGGCGGGTACCGCCTACTGACGGGGAACGAAGTCGCCGCCCTGCTCACCGAGTTCCGCATCTCTTCGCTCAAGGACGCCGGTATCCTGCCCGCGGCCGGGACCGACGCTGCCGTCGTGGTCAAGTCGCTCGTCACCACGCCCTTGGTGCAGGCCATCTGCGCCCGACACGGCGTCCGCTGCGTTGAGACGCTGGTCGGCTTCAAATGGATCGCGCGGAAACTCGAACGCTGGTCCCGCCAACTCGCCGCCGGGGCGGGCGCCGAGGCTCCGGCCTTGCCGCTCAAGCGCCGCGCACCGTTGGCGCTGCGTCACGCCTCCTTGTTCCTCCTGGGCGCCGAAGAAAGCTATGGCTACCTCGCCGACGACGCGGTCCGCGATAAGGATGCCAACGCGACGGTCGTGATGCTCTGCGAGTTCGCCGCGGTGCTGCGTTCGCGCGGCCGCACGTTGCTCGACGCGCTCGATGCGCTGCACCTCGTGCATGGCGCTCACCACGAGGACCTGCTCAACCTCTCTTTCGAAGGCGCCGAAGGCGCCGCGGCCATCCGTCGCATCGTCTCGTCGTGGCGCGCCCACCCGCCGAAGGAAATCGACGGCGTCAAGGTCGTGCGCGTGACCGACTACGAGCGCGACGTCGTGACCGACACCGAAGGCGAGCGCATGCCGAAGGAAGAATTCATCCTGGCGGAGCTCGCTGATGGCCGCCGCTTGGCGGTGCGCGCTTCCGGCACGGAGCCGAAGGCAAAGTTCTACTCGTTCGCTTCGGCCAAGGCGGAAGACGCGGATGACCTTCCCGCCGCCCGTGCCCGCGCCAAGCAGTCCGCGCTCGCCTTGCGTGGCTGGCTCGAAACCGACGCCCGTAAGCGCGCCCAAGCCTGATGAGACTTTTCCTCCTGACCTGGACGGCGCTCCTCGTGGGTTGCGCGATCCCGAAGAACGACCCGTCGTTCGTCGCGGAGAAGTCGCCCGCGGCGGC
>RFQN01000029.1 GCA_009924965.1 Verrucomicrobiota bacterium | reverse complement strand
GCCGCCGATGGCCGCGTTGATCTCGGTGAACTTGGCGTTGGGATAGGCCTGCTTGAAATGGGCGAGCGACTTCACGCGCCAACCAGGCTGCGCGGTGATGGAGCCGCCGAGGTAACCGACCTTGATCTCGGGCAAGGCGCCGGACCCAAAGACCCCTTGGGCCTTCGCCAAGAAGTTCGGCAACCCCGTGCGCGGCCGGCACTCCTGGGCCGACGCCAAAGGGAAATCTGGTTCGGCCGCCTGGACCAAACCCACGGAAAGCAACAGGGCGCAAAGAAAGGCACGCATGGGGTCAGCAGGTAAGTCCCCGCCGAGGAGCGGAAGTTCCCGGAACTTTCAACGCGGCAACTCGACCAGAGACCATTCGGCGTCCGGCGACGTGAGGTCTCGCTCCGCAAACTCCCAGACCACGACTTTCACGCCTCGCAGCCATTCGGGCCGCCGCGCCAGTTCCTGGCGTACGAGCGTCGCACCGCCCCCATCCTGCTGCACCAGGGCGACGGGTCGGCCCAAGCGCCGGGCCAACTGCGAGCGCAAGCCTGCCCCGGGCCCGTCACCGACTTCAAAGATGCGCGAGAAGCTATCACCGATCAAGAGGACCTCGGCCTCGCCCGGACGCGGCGAGACGGCTTTGCCTTGCGCATCGGCAACCTGCGTCACGACTTCTGGGCGCGGCTCGGGCGTAGGCCCGCGCCAGCGCTCCAGGTCACCGACATGGGGCAAGGAGACCGACCGTGCGCCATATGCCCCTGCGCGCGGCGGCCAGCCCAACCGCGTGACGATGGCATGTGCCGCCAAGTCCAGACCCACCGACGACCAATGCGTGTCGGTCGGCAGGTAGAGCGGCGTCTTCTGGCTGACCTGCGGATCGACGGCGGCGTAGACGGCATGTAGGTCGACGACCTCCACGTGGCTCGCCGCCAAAGCGGCTTGATAGCCCTGCAGTTCCGGAGAACGCCAGACCACGGCCGTCGTGTGGCGGCCCAGCCGCTGGACCGCTGCCTTGTTAGGCGCGACGACCACGACCAAGCGGATGCCGCGCGCCGCCAGCTGATCGCGCCAATGGATCGTGGCCGCGCTCGCTCGTCGGGCGACGCCTTCGTCCGGACGCTGCGAGATCAGACGCGCATCGGGACGATAGAAAAGCCAGGTCTCGCCGGCATGATTAGGCAACCCGCGCACCGGCAGCACCGGCGAATCCGCACCGCGCAACCACGCCAAGCCCGGCGCCGCCGCCAGCGCCTGCACGTAGCCATTGCGCGTCGCCGCCTGTTGCTGCTCCTGCTCGACCGCCCGCAGGTGCGCCGCCGTCGGCAGACGCTCCCAGAGCATGGCCCCAGTCCAAGGGCGGCCCGCGGCGTGGTCGCTCCACCACTGCGTGACCGGTAAGGCCGCGAGGCTGACCAGCGCGGCGACCACGAACCCTTTGGAACGAAGATGCGGCATCAGAACTGGAAGTAGAGGAAGGGGTTGGCCTTGTGCGTGCCAAGCACGCCTAAGGAGAGCCACAGCAGCACGAGGCAGAGCAGCGCCCGCCGGATCGTCAGGTGCGTCGACCAATCATGGGCGCGTCGACGCGACCAAGCGAAGAACAATGCGGCGACGAGCGTCAGCAAGTGTGGGAGCGTGAACAGTTCCACCCCGAGGAGCTTGGCGGGAGCCTCGCTGGCAGGAACCACTTGCACGAGGGCCCGGAGGTAATCCATGGCCGCGCCGAGCGTCGGCGCCCGGAAGAAGACCCAGCCAATCAAGACCAGGCCAAACGTCAGCATGACCCGGAAGAAACGCGGGAAGCCCGCGTACCAAGCCCGCCCATCCAACCAACGCTCCGAGACAAGCAACAACCCATGCCAGAGCCCCCAGACGACGAACGTCCACGCAGCCCCGTGCCAGAGGCCGCCAAGCAGCATCACCACCAGCAGGTTCGCGCAGGTACGTCCCAAACCATGCCGATTCCCTCCCAACGGGATGTACAGGTAGTCGCGAAGGAAGGCGCTGAGCGAAAGATGCCAGCGACGCCAAAAATCGGTGAGGGATTCCGCCATGTACGGCGCGTTGAAGTTACGCGGGAACTCGAAGCCAAACATCCGGCCCAGCCCGACGGCCATGTCGGAGTAGCCGCTGAAATCGTAGTACAGCTGCAAGGCGTAGGCGAGGAGCCCGAACCACGCCAAGCCTGCGTCCAGCTGCCGGGCGTTGAAGGCCAGGTCCGCCACGGGGGCGAGCGTGTTGGCGATGAGAACTTTCTTGCCGAGCCCCAAGCAGAAGAGGCCTAGTCCCGCGGAGACTTGCGGCCACCCATGGCGGCGTTCGGCGAAGGCTGGGGCCATGGCGCCGAAGCGCAGGATCGGGCCGGCGATGAGCTGCGGGAAGAAAGCCAGGTAACAGGCGTAGTCGGCGAAGCTGGCCATCGGCGTAGCCTCACGGCGATAGACGTCGACCAACGTGCTGATGGCATGGAAGGTGAAGAACGAGATGCCCAGCGGCAGCGCCCACGACACGGCCGGCGCCGGGCTCCACCCCCAGCGCGCCGCGAGCGCATTGTAGTTCTCGCAGGCGAAACCGAAATACTTCCCGAAGAAGAGCGCCAGCAAGGCCCCGCTCACGCCGAGGACGAGGAGCGTGCGACGACGCCCATCCGGGTAGTCCGTACGGCCCAAGAGCCAGGCAAACCCGAAGCTCCACAGCGTCAGGCCGCCCAGCAGCGGCAAGAGCAGCGGGTCCCACCAGCCGTAGAACACATAGCTCGCGAGGAGCAGCCAGCGGTTGCGCCACTTGCCGGCCGACGGCAGGAGGTAATAGACGCCCAAGACCAACGGCAGGAAGTATCCCAGGAACAGCGTCGACGCGAAGATCATGGCTAGTCGACGTCGGTCCGCAGGGCCCAATAGGTCACGCCGGCATGCTGGCCGAAATACTTATCGACCAGGCCACCCATGTAATGGTCGTCCAACGGAGCGGCCAACGCGAGGTGATGCCGATCTCCGGCGACGAAAGACCGGACCGTGCCGCCGACCTGGCCGGCCCGCGCATCCCCGGCCTCGGCGCGCGGCTTCCAGGGATCGTAATGCGCGACGTGAATGACGTCGCCCGGCTTGAGGTTCCCGCGCGCGCAGGAGACGACCTCATAACGGAGGATGGTCGCGTAGTGATACAGCTCGCGGTGGAAGACGGCGCCGGGCGGCACCTCGACGAGCTTGGCGACGACTTCGACCGAGCCCAGGTCTGCCGGAAACGGCGCGGCCTTCGGCGGCACCGGCTTCCACAGCCAGGCTAAACCTGCCAAGGCCAACACCGCCAATAGGATGAACCCGATGCGCTTCATCGCGGAAGGCCAGGGGCCTGCGAACTCGTCCAGCAAGGCTCATGGCCCGCAGGCAAGACCAGCACCTGCGCTGCCTTGGCTTGCGGGTAGACCTGACGCAACTGCGGGTGCTCGGCGATCATCGGGGCATCGGTCAAACGGGCGAGGCCCATCGGAGCACCGCGATTCGCAGGATCACCGTCCTCCCATAAGTTGCCCGTGAAGAGCACGTAGCGGCCATCCGGGGAGACGTGGCCACCGTAGAGATGCCGACCGACCTCGGCGTAGACCAACGAGGCGCCTTGGCCATCTGCTCCCGCCTGCCAAAGCTCGGTCCAACCATAGCCGCCGTTCTCGCCGGCGTGCGGGCGGCGCCGCGAGAAGACGACCCGCTGGCCGTCGGCGGACCAATCCGGCGTGCAGCAATCCGCCACGCTGACCGCGTTGGCTTGCAAGGTGGCCAACTCCAGACGGGCGATGGACCAGCCGGTATTGAAACCATTGGAGACGCCCACCAAGGCCTTTCCATCCGGAGACCACGTGGGTTGCTGATAGAAACCGCCGCGCGGAAAGGTGCGCACGACCTGCTTCGATGCGAGGTCAACGATGGCGAAGCCTTTGGGCTGCAAGGTGAGGATCTGCCGTCCATCCGGTGACCAACTCGCCCAAGGCAGTTCCCCTTCACCGCCCATGGCCTTGGCTTCGCTGCCATTCGCGCGCGCCAGCATCAGACGGCCCTGCCGCCCATAATCGTTGCCGCTGAGCGTCTGCCCGCGGGGCATGGAACGGTAGAGCAGCTGCAGACCATCGCGGGAGAACAGCGGGTAGAAATCCTCGGTGTCGGGCGAGTTCGTGAGGTTACGCCTATCCGAGCCATCGGGACGCATCGCGTAGACCTCCCAATCACCCTGGGGGGAACGGGCGGAAAAGGCGATCCAACCCAAGGGCCGCACTTCGGTCGCCAACGGGGCGACCTCCGCCGCAGAGACCAAGGCCGCCACGCCAGCGCAGCCTAGCCAGCCCAGCATGGAAAAGGGGTTCGCCATCGGTGAGGTATCTTGAAGAACGGCCTTCGCCGGAGGCAAATCCTTTAAGAAACCACTGCGCGGAAATCCTGTTGCCTCATCTTCACCTGCACAAAATATTCCGGGACGCCCATGAAACCCCTGCTGTTCGTCCTCGCCGGCGCCACGACGTTGTGGGCGGACCCGGCCAGCCCTTATCAAGAGCGCGTGCACGCCGTGACGTCGACGCCGGGGCTGGTCGCGTTCTGGGACTTCACGAAGCGCGAGGCGCCCGGCCAACGCTTCACGGCCCATGTGCCGGCCGGCGCGCGCAACGACTATCCACTCGACGCCGGTAACTACGTGAAGGACCTCTGGGGCCAAGGCCCCGCGGCGAGCTACGCCGACTTCCCGCTGCTGGGCTCGGGCCCGTTCGGCCAAGCCATCCGCATCCGCGCCGAGACGAACCCCGACTTCCGTCCCCTGCTCTTCGTGCCCCGCGCGCGCCTGCAGGATTCGCCCTTGGATATCAAGGGGCCCGGCCAAGCCGTGACGGTCGTGGTCTGGGCGATCCGCGAAAGCGGCAACCATGCGCTCGCCGGCATCTGGCACGAAGGCACCGACCTCAAGGAGAAGAGCACCGAGACGATCGCCAAGGTCGAGCGCGGCCAACGGCAATACGCCCTCTTCGCCGGCCTAAACAAGGAGGGCTCGGCCTGCGGCCATGTGTCGGAGAACGGCGCCAGCTCGTTCCTCAACAAGTACGCCTTGCATAAGTGTAACTCGGCGGAGACCTCGCCCAAGGTCCCGGCGGACTCCGACCCGGCGACGCTCGCGAAATCCTGGCAGACGTTCGCGATGACCTTCGACAGCCGCACCCACGAGCTGACGGGCTGGCTTAACGGCGGTAGCGGCGACCGCTGGCTGGAAAACCCGCAGCAGGACCGGTTGCTGTCCTTCGCCGCCAACGCCTGGCTGCAAGGACGCCTCGCGAAAATCCCCGGCGTCCAACCGGGCGAGGACCCGACCTTCCCGGCGGATCAATATTACAACCCGCCGGAAGAGACGCCGGTCAAGGTCACCGTCCTCAGCGAGGTCTTCGCCGAACAGCGCTCGCGTCGCGAAGAGTTGCGCGAGTACCGCTACACCCGGGTGAAGGTGACGCTCGTGAACGACCGCGAGGTCAGCCGCGAGCTCGTCGCGCTCCGCCTCAACCCTTGGTGGTTCCCGCACGACCTATACACGCCGAAGGCCGACGGCACCGGCGGCCCTTTCACCATCGGGCGCGTCATCCATAGCTCGCGCAGCGTCGGCTTCACAGGCTGGATCGGCGGCGTCGCCGTCTTCCAGCGCGCCTTGAGCGCCGCGGAACTCGCGCAGCTGCACGCCTTCGCGGCCACGCCGATCGCGGCGCCGGCGGCGAAGTAGACCGTAGCGGGCACAAAACGCTTCCGTCCGTCGGCCGGCTGGGCAATAGTCGGCCCATGGACAACGTCACGCATGCGGCCCTCGGGCTTTCCGTCGGGATGCTTGTCGCGCGCCGCGGCGGCTCCCTGCCAGCCGCCGCCGTGGCTGCGTTCCTCGCCGCCGAAGCGCCCGACCTCGACGTCTTCATCCGCGAGCCGGGCGACCCGCTGGTCTCGTTCCGCTGGCATCGCCATTTCACGCACAGCTTCGCCTTCATGCCCGTCTGGGCGCTGTTGAGCGCTTGGCTCACGTCATGGCTCTTCCGTTGGCGGAAGCAAGGCGACGAGCCTTGGCGCGGCCTCTTCCTGCCCGCCTTGGCCGGCGCGCTGACGCATCTCCTCTGCGACGGCTGCACGAGCTACGGCACGATGTTGTTGTGGCCCTTCCACGACGCCCGCTACGCTTGGGATTGCCTGCCCATCGTCGATCTCTTCGCGACCGTACCTCTGCTCGTCTGGGTCATCCTCGCCTATCGCCGACAGTCCCGGCGCCTCGCGGCCTACGGGCTGCTCTGGTTCACGGGCTACGCGCTCCTCGGCGTGTGGCAGCACCACCGAGCCGAAGCCGGCCTGCGCGCTTGGCTCGATGCGCGTGGCGTCCAGCCCGAACGGGTGGCCGTCAAACCGACCATCACCAACCTCGTCGTCTGGCGCGGCATCTGGCAATACCAAGACCACTGGCAAGTCGGCGCCGTGCGCGTGACTCCGTGGGGCGCGGTGCAGGTCGCCCCGGGCGACGAACGCCTCGTCTGGAAACCGACCCTGCCGGGCAACCCGCCGCCGGGCTCGGAGGCGTCACAACTGCTCGCGGACTTCTCCAAGTTCACGCAGGGATGGAACACCTACGCTACATTCGAGTCCGGCATGGTCGTCGGCGACGTACGCTTCGGCATGCTGCCCACCAGCGGTCGCCCGCTATGGTCAGTCTATTTCGGGCGCGCCACCCAGCACGGCTCCAACAATACCGGCGTCGAGCTCCTCATGGATCGTTCGCTGGAAGAGGGCGACTGGGCCCGCTTCTGGGGCTTGCTCGATGGCTCCGACCCTCGCTACCTTCCCGTCCGCTGACTACCCCATGCGCGCCCTCCTCCCCTGCTTCGCCTTCGCCGCGGCCATCGCCGCCGAACCCACCTGGAAGCTCACGCTCGAAGACCACTTCGATGGCACCGAACTGAACGCGAAGGTCTGGACCATCGAGACCGGCAAGCGCCGCGACTCTCTCAATTCACCTAAGGCGGTCGACGTGAAGGACGGCATCCTGAAGATCACCACCTGGACCGATGCGGATGGGACGACCTACTGTGGCTTCGTGACGACGCGAAAGAAGTTCCACCTCACCCAAGGCAAGACCGAAGCCCGTTGCCGCTTCTCCGTGCAGCCTGGCACGCAGATCGCTTTCTGGGCGCAGTCACCGACGTACGGCAAGTCCGGCAAGGCCGCCGGCGCCGCCGAAGACGGCGTCGAAATCGACATCCTCGAGACCACGGGCCTGAAAAAAGGCGGCTACCAATCGGTCCTGCACTGGGGCCCCTACGGCAACAAGGACGAGAAGAAGACCAGCTTCGTGCAGCACCCCGCCAACGTCGGGGCCGAGTGGCACACCTACGGCGTCGAATGGGACAGCACCGGCTACCGTTTCACCTTCGACGGCCAACCCGCCTGGAAAGACGAGCAGTGCCCGGGATCCAAGGCCCCGCAGTTCCTGCTGCTCACCAGCGAGTCCAACCTCAAGGGCTGGAACGGCGAACGCCCCAAGGATGGTTACGGCCTCAAGGACGCCTCCAAGAACACCTTCGAAATCGATTGGGTGAAGGCCTGGGAGCGCGTCGCCGCCCCGACGCCCGCGGCCAAGTAGGCTCGCCTACTTAACGATATCGACCTTGTTCGGCGGCGTCACGATTTCCCGCGGGAGGTCCGGGAACAGCTGCAAGAGGAGTTCGGGGTGCTTCCGGAGGCCGGCGGCGTCGATGAACTTCCAGCCAGGCTTGCCGACGGGACGGACCGCGATGAAGAAGCTCTCAGCGCGCGTACGGACCTCGCCCGCGCTCGCGATCTGGACGAAGGGGACAAAGCAGACCTCCTCTTTGCCGGCGACCAGCAGTTCCGAAGGCTCGCCGAAGGTGACTTTCTCGACGACGTACTTGCCCGCCAAAGACTTCAAGGCCAAGCGCGTCGCCGCCTCGAACGGCTCTTTGCCGCCGAACAACGTGAACAAGGCGGGGTGGGTGAGCTGCAAGACCTTGTCGGCGTCGCCCTTGGCGGCGGCGCTGCGATATGCCGTCGCTTGCGCGACCACTTCTTTGGCTTCCTTTTCAGGGAGCGTCGCCGCAGACAACGCGAGCGTCAGGGAAGCGAGGAGAACGAGGAGGGCTTTCATTTTAATTCAAAGCGGTAGGTCGCGGTGGCATCCGAGGGCACGGCCCCTGCCTCGGCTCGGGCCGGCGTGAAGCGGGAGGCTTGCGCAGCCAACAGCGCGGCGGCGTCCAAGGAAGCACTGCCGGAGGACGTGGCCACATCCGCCGCCACGACTTCGCCTGCGGCGGAAATGTGGAGACGGACGGTCACGCGGCCTTCCACGCCGGCGCGGCGGGCACGCTCAGGATAGGTCGGTTCGACCCGCACGCGGAACTGCGGAGGCAGGAAAGCCGGCGCAAGAGCTGGTCGACTCACCGCGGCGAGCGACGACGGTGACGAAACCGCGGGAGCCGCCACGGCTACCGCCGGCCCCGCCAGGGCTTCGCTAGCCGTAGGCACACTCGAACGCAGCACCACGGACGCATCCGGAAGAAAGCCCTGCGCGCCCCCGAGGCCGAGCCCTTGCGGGACTTCGCCCGACGAACCCAGCGGCTCCGCGTCCAAGCGGATCAAGATGAGGCCACCTTCGGGGGCTTCGGTCCCGCCGGCGAGCCAAGCACCGCTCGCCACGACCCCGGCTATTGCCGCGAGGTGGACGCAGCCTACAGCGGCCCAGATTAGGCGATGACGGCGTGGTTCGCGCACGTCGCAGAGTCGCTGGACGGCCACGGACAGTCAAGACGGAGGCGTGTCATTTCCCGGGGGGCGGCGGTACGAAGCCCTTCAAGCGCCAAGCCCCGTAAGGCCGACGGGGCGTCGGGCCAGCCAGGCGCTCCAGCACCAGCAAGGCCGCCTTGCGGAAATGGATAGACCGCTCCCCGTCGCGCCACCCCAACAACTTCCCGGCCAACGCCGCCAGATGCGGGTTATGCCCGACCAGCAAACGCGAGGACCGCGACCGCGCCAGCAAAGCCGCCGTCGCCCGTGGGTCCGCCTCCGGCTCCAAGCCGGACAGTTCGCGCAACGGCTGCCGGACTTTCGCCGCGGCCTTGAGCCCCCGGGCCGTCTCCTGCGAACGCACCAACGGGCTATGCTCGATGGCGGCGACCAGCGACCAGACCTCCTGGTCCAAGGCTCGCCCGACCTGCGTGGCTTGCCGGCGGCCCTTGGGCGACAACGCACGGAGCGCATCGGGCTCGCCCGGCACCGCATCCGCATGTCGCAACAAGTAGACGATCATCGTGCGGCGACGCTAGCAGACCCAAAATATTATGCAATTGGTCTTGCCGAGAAACCCAACTCTCCGACCAATGCTCGCGTGCGCCGGCTGATTCTCGCCACTCTTTTCCTCGGGCTCTGGACGAGGATGAGCGTCGGCGCCGTCTCCGAGACCGGAGCGACCTACGATGGCACGATCTGCGTCGACGCCGCCACCGGCGCCGTCCTCTCGGAAAGCCGGGCCGACCTGCCGGGGCACCCCGCCAGCGTGACGAAGCTCATGACGATGCTCCTCGTGCTCGAGGACATCCAAGCCGGCAAGACCACGCTCAACGCCCCCATCACCATCACCAAGGCCTCGGTCGGGACCGGCGGTTCGATGGTCTGGCTCGCCCCAGGCGAGATCTTCAGCGCGGATGCCCTGCTCTACGCCCTTATGCTGCAGTCGGCGAACGACGCCGCCGTCGCGCTCGCCATCGACCGCGCCGGCAGCACCCAGGCCTTCGTGGCTCGCATGAACACACGGGCCACTGAGCTCGGAATGACCCGCACCCGCTTCGTGACCCCGAATGGGCTCACCTACGGACAAGGCCCGCATGACACCACCACGGCCCGCGACCTCGCCAAGCTCAGCGTCGCGCTCTGCAAGCTACCCGCGGCCTTGAAATACACCGCCACCAAGACCTACACCTTCCGACCGGGGCCGAAGGCCGTCGAGCTAGTGAATCATAACCACCTCCTGAATTCCTTCAAAGGATGCGATGGGCTCAAGACCGGTTGGACCGTGGCGGCCAACGCTTCCATGGTCACCACCGCCAAAGATGGCGAAGCCCGCGTCATCGCCGTGGTGCTCGGCTGCAACAGCCCGCTCGGCCCCAAGCCCGCCCAGCGCGTGCGCGATCAGATGGCCGCCCGGCTCATGACCCAAGGCCTCGCGCGCTTGGCCTTGCTCGAGGCCGAAAAAGCCAAGCTCCACACCCTTCCAGCTCGGACGGCTCCCGTGGCAACGGCACCTAAGCCGAGCCTAAAAACGGTAAAACCGGCGGAAGAACCCGGCTTTTTCGATTGGCTGGGGGATTTATTTAGCTTTTAACCCCTGTGTTCAGGGGGGTGGAAGAAAGTAGTGAACATTTGTTCATTTTACTTGCAAGGGCCTCCTAAGTGGGCAGTTTGGCGTTCTCACCCACCTCACGCCCATGTCCATCTCCAAGACCGACGCCACTGCCAAAGAAAAGGCGGCCACGCAGTCCTCCGAGCGCAAGACGCTCGACCTCGCCCTCTCCGCCATCAACAAGCAGTACGGTGACGGCACGCTCATGCGCATGGGTGACGCCACCAAGATGACGGTCTCCACCGTCTCGACCGGCTCCGTCGCCATCGACCTCGCCCTCGGCGTCGGCGGCCTCCCCCGCGGCCGTATCGTCGAGATCTTCGGCCCGGAATCCTCCGGTAAGACGACCCTCTGTCTCTCCATCATCGCCGAGATCCAGCGCCAGGGCGGCAACGCCGTCTTCGTCGACGTCGAACACGCCCTCGACCCCCGCTACTCCAAGGTGGTCGGCGTCGACCTCGACAACCTCCTGGTCTCCCAGCCCGAATCGGGCGAAGACGCCCTCAACATCGCCGAGACCCTCATCCGCTCCGGCGCCATCGACGTCATCGTCATCGACTCCGTCGCCGCCCTCGTCTCCAAGCAGGAGCTCGACGGCCAGATGGGCGACTCCACCGTGGGCGTCCAAGCCCGTATGATGAGCCAGGCCATGCGCCGCCTCACGGCCGCCATCAGCCGCACCAACTGCGTGGTGATCTTCACCAACCAGATCCGCGAAAAGATCGGCGTGATGTTCGGCAGCCCCGAAACCACCCCCGGTGGCCGTGCCCTCAAGTTCTTCTCCTCCGTCCGCATCGACATCCGCCGCATCGGCCAGATCAAGGAGCCTTCCGGCAAGGTGATCGGCAACCGCACCAAGGTGAAGGTCGTGAAGAACAAGGTCGCCCCTCCCTTCACGGAGTGCGAATTCGACATCATGTACAACGAGGGCATCTCCCGCACGGGCTCGGTCCTCGACATGGGCATCGAACACAAGATCCTCGAGAAGAAGGGCGCTTGGATCGCCTATAACGGCCAGCTCATCGGCCAGGGTCGCGAAGCGGCCAAGGATTACCTGATGAAGAACCCGAAGGTGCTCGAAGAGCTCCAGAAGATCATCCTCGAGAAGGTCCAAGTCGTCGGCGGCATGACGCTCGGCGCCGGCACCGGCGAAGGCGTGACCGCAGAATAAAGTTTCGTTGTTGGCTGCCATAGCCCGGGCCGCACGCAAGTGCGGCCCGTTTAGTTTGGAGCGGTCGCCAACGCCGGGAGACACCCTACGGACATCTCGAGGCAACCACTGATGGAATGAGCCTCACGGCCCAGCGCTTGCGCAGGGCCCGCCCGAGCGGGTGAATCTTCCTCCCATGGAAACCTCCCGACTCACCGCCTTTGTCACGTGGCAGCGCAGCGTCCAGCTCGCCGCCGAACTCCTC
>RFQN01000280.1 GCA_009924965.1 Verrucomicrobiota bacterium | reverse complement strand
CTATCGCTCTTTTAACGGCGGTTATGCCGTCAAACGCTCAAGGCACTCGGCGTAGAGCGCCTGCGTCTTCGCCACGACGTCGTCGGGCAAGCGCGGGCCGGGCGCGGTCTTGTTCCACGGTTGGGCCTCGAGCCAATCGCGGACGAACTGCTTGTCGTAGGAAGGCTGGGCGCGGCCGGGCTGCCAGGTGGACGCCGGCCAGTAGCGGGAAGAGTCAGGCGTCAGGACCTCGTCGATGAGCACCAGCGAGCCATCCGGCGCCGTGCCGAATTCGAACTTCGTGTCGGCGAGGATCACCCCGGCCTTGGCAGCGCGTTCAGCGCCCATGCGGTAGAGCGCGATAGACGTGTCATGCACCGTGCGGAAGACCTTTGCGCCGAGGATCTGCTCGCACTGCGCGTTGGTGATGGCCTCGTCGTGGCCTTCGGCGGCCTTGGTCGACGGCGTGAAGATCGGCGTCGGGAGCTTCGAGCCATCGAGCAAGCCAGCGGGCAGGGCGTGGTCAAGGATGGCACCGTTTTTCTTGTACTCCTTGAAGCCGCTGCCCGCGAGGTAACCACGGACGACGGCTTCGACCGGGAGCGGTTGCAGCTTGCGCACCAGCATCGAGCGCGGGATCAGGTGTTCATGGCCCTGGAGCGCGCGGGTGAGCGCGGCCGCGTGGTCGGGCACCAAATGGGTCGGGAAGAGCGCCTTCGCCTGCTCGAACCACCAGAGGCTGATGTGCGTGAGCAGGATGCCTTTGCCCGGGACGCCGTTGGGCATGACCACATCGAAGGCCGACAACCGGTCGGTCGCCACGATGAGGTAGTGTTCGCCCAGGTCGAAGACCTCGCGGACCTTCCCCTTCGCCTTCAACGGGAAGGGCAGGCCGGTCACGGTCATCAAGGCTTCCTTGGGCAAGGGCGGCGTTTTCATCCTGCCACGGAGATAGGCGAGGCGGGGGCGAGAGGGCAAGGAGAACGCACGCCGATTCGGCGTTGTGGCCGGCTCCCGGTGCTTTAGGCTGACGCCTCTGCCCGGATGATCGTCCACGACGCCCATTGCCATTACCAGTTCGCCGAAGTCCCGTATGCCGCGGTCGAGCTCGCCCGTCAGGAAGGCGTGGGCTACTCGGTCGTCAATGGCAGCGCCCCCGTCGACTGGCCGGACGTCGTGGCCTTGGCAGCGCGCGATGCTCGCAACCTTCCGGCCTTCGGGCTCCACCCGTGGGACGTGCCCACGGCCCCCGTCGGTTGGGAGGCGCAGCTTCGGCAGGTCCTCCTCGCGCACCCGCAGGCTTCCGTGGGCGAGATGGGCTTGGACCGTTGGGTGGAAGGCCATGACCCCGTAGCGCAGGAAGCCGCCTTCCGCGCGCAGCTCGCTTTGGCCGTCGAGTTGGAGCGGCCGCTCACCATCCATTGCGTCCGCGCCATCGGGCCGCTCATGGACATCCTGCGTGCCACGCCCGTGCCGCGGCACGGGTTCCTGCTCCACAGTTGGAACGGCCCGGTCGAGCTCGTGCCGGAACTCGTGCGCCTTGGCGCCTACTTCTCCTTCAGCGCGCATCACCTTCGCCCGACCAAGGCCGACCTCCGGGCACAGTTCGCGTCCGCGATTCCTTCGGACCGTGTGCTCGTCGAGACCGATGCCCCGGCGTTGTGTCCGGCGCCTGAGCATCGTCGGCATGCACTCCCGCCGGACGCCGCGGGCGTGGAGCAGAACCATCCGGCGAACCTCTTGGTCAACCTAGAGGAACTCGCGCGCACGCGGGGACTCCGGCCGGAGCAGGCCGCGGAGCTCACCCGGGTGAACTTCACGCGCCTATTCCTGGGGCAATAGCGCGAGCCGCAGCGCCTCACCGGCGGCGGCGAGCCCGAACGCGCCGGCCACGTGGGAGGCTGTGCCGTAGCCCCATTCGCAGTTCGGGTGCAGGTCTTCGCCCTCGGGGATCTCGCCGCCAGGTAGCCCGGCGCAGTCGGTCGGCTGCGTGAACGGCTCGTCGGACCACACGCACGACACGCCGAACGGCGCCTTGCCGCGGGGGAAGTCGAAGTTCTGGCGCAGCCGTTTGCGGACCAGCATCATCAGCGGGTCATCGCGCGAATCGCGGAGGTCGGTGACCTTGAGGCGCGTCCCATCGAGCCGACCGGCGCAACCGCCGACCGTCACCACGCGCAGCTTCCGGTTCACCGCCTCGGCGATCAACCCGCACTTAGGGGACAGCGCATCCATCGCGTCGATGACCACCCCGTCGAAGCCCGTGAGCACCTCGTGCGGGTTGAA
>RFQN01000279.1 GCA_009924965.1 Verrucomicrobiota bacterium | reverse complement strand
ACGGTTCATGGTCTTCGCCTTCGCGCTTCTGCACGCCGAGGACGACGTCGCCGTACATCTGGATGAAGCGGCGGTAGCAATCCCACGCGAAGCGCGGGTTGTTGGTGGCCTTCTCGAGGGCGACGACGGACTGGTCGTTGAGGCCGAGGTTCAGGATGGTGTCCATCATGCCCGGCATGGAGTCGCGGGCGCCCGAGCGGACGGCGACGAGGAGCGGCATGCCCGAGGTGGCGCCGAACTTCGTGCCCATGATCTTTTCCATGTTGGCGACGCCGGCTTCCATCTGCGCCTGCAGGGAGGCCGGGTAGGTGCGCTTGTTGGCGTAGTAATAGGTGCAGACTTCGGTCGTGATCGTGAAGCCAGGAGGCACCGGGAGACCGATGCGGGTCATTTCGGCGAGGTTCGCGCCTTTGCCGCCGAGGAGGGCCTTCATCGAGCCGTTGCCGTCAGCTTTGCCGTCGCCCCAGGTGTAGACGACCTTGGTAGACTTGGTGGTTTTGGAGTGGGATTGGGTTTTCTTAGCCATGGTAGAGGGAGGGAGGGTTTCGAGGATAGCCTGACCAGAGGTCGAGGAGGATCGACGAAGGGCAAAAGAAGGGGAAACGGCGCAAGGGTGTCAATGGATTAGGGGCGACGACGCCCGCCCCCCTGCTCCACCGACGGCAAGCCCACGAGCGCTGAGATTTCAGGACTTGCAGCTGAACAACAACAGGGCGACCGCGAGACCGATGCTGACCAAAAAGAGGGCTAAAACAGGCATTTTCCATTTTTGGGACTGGCTCTCGCCACCTTCGCGACGCTCTTTTCTCCGAAAAGCCTTCCGCCCAGCCGAAGTGACGTGTTGCACCGTCACATCGGGGTAAGCCCGGCCGGGCACGTCCTTCTGCGTGCCTTTAATGAGTCCTAGGTCGATTAATTCGGCGAAAGCACGGGCTTTTCGTTCGGCGGGGAGACGGTCAAAGGCGTTGCATTCGCGCCCCACGATCAGGCGCTCCAGGCCGAGCTTGGCGTCGGAGGAGATATGGCGGCGTTGGGACTGGGACTCTTCTGGGCTCAAGCGGGCGTAAACAGGAGCAAGGTCTTCATCTTGGGGCCTCCCTTGGAGCAAATCTTTTCGAGCCTGCCTTGTAAAAATAATGGGATTACCCTTAAGCATCATCCACCAAGATGCCGCCCCACCCGACGACCGACCTGCCCGTGGCGCTCTCCATCGCCGGCTCCGATAGCGGTGCCGGCGCCGGCATCCAGGCCGACCTGCTGACCTTCGCCGCCAACGGCGTCTACGGCACCACGGCCCTCACCTGCCTGACGGCCCAGAACCCGCACGGCGTCTCCGGCGTCCAAGCCGCGACGCCCGCCTTCGTGGTCGAACAATGCCGCCAAGTCACCGCGCACTATCGACCGAAAGCCCTGAAAACAGGCATGTTGCTCAACGTCGAGATCGTCCGCGCCGTGGCGGCGTTCATCGCCGAAGCTAAGATTCCTGCGGTCATCGACCCGGTCATGGTCGCCTCGAGCGGCGCGACGTTGCTGTCCACGGAAGCGGTCGCGGCCGTGCGCCAAGAGCTGCTGCCGCTCGCAGCCGTCGTCACGCCGAACCTCGACGAGGCCTCCATCCTGCTGGGCCGACGTGCCCTCGGCGGAACGCACGGCGTCGCCGAGGCGCTCGAACTCGCGCGGGCTTATGGCGTGCCTTTCCTCGTCAAAGGGGGTCATGCCGAAGGCGATGTCCTCATCGATGCATTGGCATGGCCCGATGGGCGCACTCGGACGCTCACCGCACCCCGGCTGCCGGGCCTCGATACCCATGGCAGCGGCTGCACGCTGTCGGCGGCCATCACGGCGCACTTGGCGCGCGGGGAGTCCTTGGAGCAGGCCGTCCAGCTCGCCCACGCCTACCTGCAAAACGGGATGAAGAACCCACTGCAAGTCGCTGGCCTAAAGCATATTAGGCACTAATCACTTCGCCTTGGCTTCGGTGAAGTAACGGTCTTTACGCTCTTCCCAAAGCTTCACGAGTTCGGCCAATTTGGCGGGTTCCTGCGCGGCCAAATCGACCTGTTCCGCGCGATCCTTGGACAGGTCGTATAACGCCCAAGCGTCTCCCTTGGCTTTGACGAGTTTGTAGTCCCCGACGCGCAAGGCGGCGTTGCCTTCATGCAACCACCAGAGCGTGCGCGGAGCGACGGGCGTGCCCGCCTTCAAGACCGGCAACAAGCTTTGGCCAGGGGCGGCCGGCTCACCGGCGACGGTGCCCAACGCCGGCGCGCCCGCG
>RFQN01000278.1 GCA_009924965.1 Verrucomicrobiota bacterium | reverse complement strand
CCGCCTCGCCTGCCTGCTGCCCCTGCTCGCCTTCGCCGCTGAACCGCCTTCCGAGTTCCGTGGGTCTCCGACGCAGGCCAGCGCGACGTTGAGCCGTCCGGCGGAAGAGGGGATGTATGTCGTGACGGTGGCCTTCGGGGCTGACGACGTGGATTCGGTGACGACCGTGAAAGCCGAGGCCCGTCGCTTGCTGGCGTTGAACGTCGCCGTGCCCAAGGGCCAGACGGTGACGCGCCGTTTCCTGGTCGATGTGCGTCGTCCGGAATACGCCGGCGGCCGCGTGGCCATCAAGACGCGCGAAAACGGCGCACCGGATTGGGATGACCAGCTGTCGCTCGAATTCCTCGGAGCCACGGCCCGCGCCAGGATCGTCTCGGTCGTGCCCGCGCCCGTCTCAACGGTCCGGATCTTCCTCGCCGGCGATTCCACGATGACCGACCAGGCCCGCGAGCCTTACGTGGGCTGGGGCCAGGCGTTCCCGCTCTTCGTCGGGGAACGCGCGGTGGTCGCCAACCACGCCGAGTCCGGCCGCGCGCTGCGTTCCTTCCAAGGCGAACATCGGCTCGACAAGATCCTCGCCCAGCTCCGCAAGGACGACTTCGTGCTCATCCAGTTCGGCCACAATGACCAGAAGGAGAAAGGGGAGGGGGTCGGTGCTTTCACGACCTACGCCAAGCGCCTGCGCGACTACGTGGACGCCATCCAAGCCAAGGGCGGTAAGCCAGTCCTAGTCACCGCCGTGGCCCGCCGTCGTTTCGATGACAAGGGCCAGGTGGTCGAGTCCCTCGGCGATTTCCCGGAAGCGGTCCGCCGCGTGGCCAAGGAGCGTTCGCTGCCGCTCGTCGACCTGAACGCCTCCTCCAAGCAGGTCTACCAGGCCCTCGGGGTCGAGAAGAGCAAGCTGGCGCTCCTGCACTACCCGGCCGGGACGTTCCCCGGCCAGACCGAGCCGCTCCGCGACGACACGCATTTCAGCGCCTACGGGGCCTACTTGATGGCCCGTTGCGTCACCGAGGGTATCCGCCAAGGGGTCCCCGAGCTGGCGGCCTTCCTGGCCCCTTCCGTGCAGCCTTTTGACCCGTCCCACCCCGACGAACCGGCCCAAGTCGCCATCCTGCCCAGTCCGTTCGTCAAGGGCGACAAGCCCGAGGGGAAATGATTCGGGGTTTCGCCTCGGCCTCGGCTTGAAACCGAGGCGGGGCTGAGCGAGCCTTCCCGCTGTGCCCGATCTCTTCGGCGAAATCGAACCCGGCGTCGCCGAGGTGGTCCCCTTCGATGGTGGGGCCCGGGCCTACTCGTATTCGGTGCCGGCCGCCCTAAAGGAGACGTTGCAGGTCGGCCAACTCGTCCGCGTCCCGCTCGGCGGCCGCACGAGCCTCGGGGTGGTCTGGAAATACCCGGCCGAACCCCCGCCCGCCGCCAAGCTGCGCAGCATCATCTTGCTCGAGCATGAGCAGCCGGTGCTGACGCCGGATGTCTGCAAGCTCGCCGAATGGATGGCGGGTTACTACGGCTGCGGCTTGAACTCGGTCCTCGAGACGGTCTTGCCCGCGGCGGTGCGCAAAGGGGTCCGTCCCGTGCTGCGCCGCTTGCTCACGCTCGTCGCTTTGCCCGACGCCGAAGCGCTCGCGAAACTGCGCCGCAAGGCCCCGCGCCAAGCGCAGGTGCTCGATTACCTCGCGGCCCAGAAGGAACCCGCTGACCGCGCCAAGCTGGTCACGGGGCTCGGGATTTCCCAGCAGGCGGTCGATGCGCTCCTCAAGGCGGGCACGGTCAAGGAGGACGCGAGCGTGCTCTGGCGCGTGGCCTATGACGACCCGTTCGCCGAAGCGGAATCGGTCGCGGCCGCCGGACACACGCTTAATGCGGAGCAGTTGGCCGCGGTGGCTTCCGTCTCCGAGAGCTTGGACCAGAAGGCCTTCCGTGCCCACTTGCTGCACGGTGTGACGGGCTCGGGCAAGACCGAGGTCTACGTGGCCTTGATCCGCAAGGTCGTCGCCGAAGGGGGCTCCGCCATCTTCCTCGTGCCCGAGGTCGCCCTGACCCCGCAGACGGTCGGCCGCCTGCGCTCACGCCTCGCCGACCTCGGCGCCAAGGTCGTGGTCTGGCATAGTCACCTTTCCGCCGGCGAACGTTTCGACGCGTGGATGGCGATGTCCCTCGGCCAGGCCCGCGTCGTCGTCGGCGCCCGCTCCGCCGTCTTCGCGCCCTTGCCGAACCTCCGGCTCATCGTGGTCGACGAGGAGCATGAGCCTTCCTTCAAGCAGGGCGAGACGCCGATG
>RFQN01000277.1 GCA_009924965.1 Verrucomicrobiota bacterium | reverse complement strand
CCCACCCGCTTCCCCGCCTTAACCAAGGCGATGCCGGAGCAGACCAAAGTCATGGGTAAGGATTGGGCCGACGCGCGTCGCGAGGCCAACGTGGCCAAACTCCGCGCGACCTTGGCCACGGCCCTGGCCGACCAAACGTCCTTCACTTTTGAATTAGGCTGCGGACACGGCCACTGGCTGGCGGCTTACGCCGCCGCGCACCCGACGGAGTTCTGCGTGGGCATCGACCTGATCACGCACCGGGTCGAACGCTCGCAGCGCAAGCAAGCCCTAGGCAAACTGGCCAACGTCGTGTTCCTCAAGGCGGAGGCGACGGAATTCCTCGACGCGCTGCTCCCCACACAGCAGTTGGCGAAGATCTTCATCCTCTATCCGGATCCGTGGCCGAAGAAGCGCCATCAGAAGAACCGGTTCATCAACGCGGAGAACTTGGCGCGCTTGGCCGACCACGCGACGGCCGACGCGGAGCTGCACTTCCGCACCGACTCCGAGGCATACCACGAGTGGACCCGCGAGCACCTCGCGCAACATCCACGCTGGCGCCTCGTCGAAGGCGCGGCGTGGCCCTTCGAACGGACGACCTTCTTCGAGGACATGATGAAGGCGAAGCGCGACCTGCGGGCGGTGCGCGTGTCGTAATTAGGTCAAACTTTGCCCTATCAGGGCCTTGTTAAATCTCTGGCACAGGTCCCGCTTTCCCTTGCGTAGCCATCCATCATATCTAGTCATTTAGCCGTGAAGTCCTTCCGCCACACCCGCATCACGTTCACGATTGGGCCGGCCACCGAATCCGAGGCCAATTTGGAGGCAATCATCAAGGCCGGCGCCGATGTCGTCCGCCTGAACATGGCCCACGCCGACCACGCTTGGGTCCGGGCCACCGTCGCCCGGGTGCGTAAAGTCAGCCAAAAGGTCGGCAAAGAGCTCGCGGTCATGATGGACATCAAAGGCCCCGAAATCCGCACCGGCGCCCGCACCGAACCAGCGCAATTGACCACCGGCCAACTGGTCGACGTCACGGGCTCCACGGAAGCCAAGGCCGAGGGCGACATCCTCGCCATCCCCACCAATTACCCGAAGATGATCACCGCCGTCCCGGTCGGCGGGGTCGTCCTGGTCGACAATGGCCTCATCCAGCTGCGCGTCCTCGAACAGAAGGTCGACCGTCTCCGCTGTAAGGTCGAACAACCTGGCCCGCTCGGCAGCCGCCGCCACATCAACCTGCCCGGCGTCAAGGTCGACCTCCCTGCCCTCACCGACAAGGACCGTGCTGACGTCGCCGTCGGCTGCGAAGTCGGCGTGGACTTCTACGCACTCTCGTTCGTCCGCGAAGCGGCCGACGTCGATGCGCTGCGCGCCTTGCTGCTCGAGCATCACTCCAAGGCCCACATCATCGCCAAGATCGAAGACCAGTCGGCCATCGAGCACCTCGGCGCGATCCTGCAGGCGACCGACGCCTTGATGGTGGCCCGCGGCGACCTCGGCATCGAGATCCCTTACGAGACCCTCCCGCTCATCCAGCGCAAGGCGGTCGCCATGGCCATCGCGGCGCGCAAGCCGGTGATCGTCGCGACGCACATGCTGGAATCGATGATCCAGAACCCCGTCCCGACCCGCGCCGAGGTGACCGACGTCTCCAACGCCGTGCTCGAGCTGGCCGACTCCGTCATGCTTTCCGGTGAGACGACCACGGGCAAGCACCCGATCCGCTGCGTCGAGGTGATGTCGCGCATCGCTTCCACCACGGAGCGCGAACTGCCCATCGTGCTCTCCCCGGAGCAGCCCAACGAGACGCCGAAGATCAAACTGCTCCGCGCGGCGGCCAGCTTGGCCCAAGACCTCGGCAACGCCGGCATCATCGCCTTCACGCGCAATGGCGACGTGCCCCGCACGCTGTCCTCCCTCCGCGCCGTTGGTTCGCCGATCTACGCCTTCATGGAGGAAGAAACGGTCCATCGGAAGATGTCCCTCCTGTGGGGCGTCACTTCTTTCCAGATGCCGTTCAGCCCGAAAGCCGACGAGAACATCACCGCGGCCCTAGTCCGTCTCCGCAACGAAGGCCTCTGCCAGCCTGGCCAGGTGCTCGTCATCGTGACCAACGTCATCCTCGGCCCGCAGGTCATCGACTCCGTCCAGTTGCGCTCCGTCCCGCCCCCCGAAGGCACGGAGTTAAGCTAAGCGGCGGGCGGGGTCAGCCCTTCAACCGTTGGCGGCGAAGTACCGCTTCGCCAACGCTTGGGTCCCGCAGTCGCCATCCCCCGCGGCGATGACGTCGGCGTAGAGCTTCGCGGC
>RFQN01000276.1 GCA_009924965.1 Verrucomicrobiota bacterium | reverse complement strand
GGCCAATCGGACCCGTACATCAAGCGCGCCGGCCCAAATGCCTCGAAGACGACGTCTAGGTAGGGACGGAAGTGTTCTGACCGCCACGCCTTATGGTCGGCCTCGGTGAGCATGCCCGAGACTTTGCAATGGACGTTCGGGAGCTTAGCTAGGCGGCGCACCTGCGACTTCCAGGGCTCGATCGTGCCGGCCTTGATGAAGGGCTTGGCGATGTGGTCGAGGACGAACGGCTGCTCCGGAAAATTCTCCACGAGGCGGATGGCCGCAGGCAGCTGCTTCGGGTAGATGAGGATGTCGTACGTCAGGCCATAGGCAGCCAACTTAGAGATGCCGCGCTGGAAAGCCTGCCCCAACATGAAGTCGTCATCGGGCTCCTCCTGCACGACGTGGCGCACGCCGACGAACTTCGGGTGACGGGCCAAGCGCTCGAGGTCCGCTTCGACGCGGTCGGAGCGCAGGTCGACCCAACCGACAACGCCTTGAACGTGTGCGTGCCGGTCGGCGAGGCCCAGGAGCCAATCGGACTCCTCGACGACTTGCCGAGCCTGCACGGCGATCGAGCCGTCGAAGCCCAACGGCCGCTGCAAAGCGGCCAGGTCGTCGGGCAACCAACTGCGGTGCAGCGGCGAGCCCGGCGGGATCCACGGGTACTGCGCGGCGTCGTACGACCAGAAGTGCTGGTGGGCGTCGAGGCGCATGGCGTCAGACGACGTCAACGATGGCCTTGATGACGCCGGACTCCGGCTTCAGCCAGGTCGGGAACGTCGCGATGAGGTCGTCGAACTTCGCGTGGTGCGTGATCCAAGGCTTGGTGTCGATGACGCCGTCTTCGATCAGCTGGATGATCCGGGCGAAGTCCTTGGAGAGCGCGTTACGGCTGGCCATGATGGTCAGCTCGCGGCGATGCAGGTGCGGCGCATGCGGGAACGTGAGGTCCTGTTGCGTGATGCCCACGTAGACGACGCGCGCGGCGAAAGCGGCGAAGGCGAAGCAGCCGACCATCGACTTGTTGCTGCCGGTGGCGTCGATGACGACGTCGGCAAGCTGGCCGTTCGTGAGGGCGGCGAGCGCGGCGACTTCCGAGCCGTCGCCCTTGGCCAGGATGACGCCATCGACCTTCATGACGTCGGTGCAGAACCTCAGGCGCTCGGCGTTCATGTCCATGACGACGCACTTCGCGCCGGAGACCTTGACGAACTCGACGGCGGAAAGCCCGATGGGGCCGGAGCCAATGACGAGGACGGTCTCACCCGCCTTGGGCGCCGCACGGTCAACGGCGTGGCAGCCGATGGCAAGCGTCTCGACGAGCGCGAGCTGGTCGTAGGAAAGCTTGGTAGAGACATGGAGCTTGCGGGCCGGGAGGAGGAACTTCTCCGCCATGCCGCCGTCGCACATCACGCCAAGGGTCTTGTGGTTCTCACAGCAGTTGGTGAAGCCTCGGCGGCAGCTGTAGCAGGTCTGGCAGTTGATGTAAGGCTCGACGGAACAGTGGTCGCCGGGACGGACGTTCGTCACGCTGGGCCCGACGGCCAAGACCTCCACGCCGAGCTCATGCCCCGGGATGCGCGGGTAGGAATAGAACGGCATCTTGCCAAGGTAACCACCGTAGTCGGTGCCGCAGATGCCGATGCGGTGCACCCGCACCACGGCTTCGCCCGCGGCGGGCGCCGGTGGCTCCGGGAGGTCGATCCGCGTGAACTGCTGCGGCTGGTCGAGTCGGATGGCCTTCATCGGCTCAGTTGTTTTCCTTCAGGCCTTCGAGGTGGCCGAGGTTCTTGACCGGCGCGAAGATCGCCTGGACTTCCGCGAGGAGCTGCTGGTCGATCGGCTCGGCGGCCCACTTGGCCCAGTTGCGGATGTTCGTCGGGTTGGCGCTGCCGGAGACGGTCGTGGCGATGTCGGGGTTCTGCAGCGAGAACTGCAGCGCGAGCTGGGCGATGTCGACGCCCTTGGCGGCGCAGTGCGCGGCGGCGGCGCGGGCCGCGGCCTTCACGTTCTCAGGCTCCTTGAGCCAGGCCGGCAACGGTGCGTTGGTGAGGAGGCGGGCGCTGAACGGGCCGGCGTTCATCACGCCGATGCCCTTGGCCTTGAGGTACGGAACGGTCTCGTCCGCGAAGCGGGTGTTCTGCAGCGTGTACTGGTTGTAGCTCAACACGCAGTCGACGTCGGTCTGATCGCAGATGAACTTGAAGATCTTCTGCGGGTAGCCGCTGAAGCCGATGGCCTTCACCTTGCCGGCCTGCTTGGCCTTGCGAAGGGCGGGGATGGTCTCGTCGACGATCTGCTGCATGGGGACGAA
>RFQN01000275.1 GCA_009924965.1 Verrucomicrobiota bacterium | reverse complement strand
CGTCCAGATCAACGAGAACATCCGCGGATGCGACGTGTTCATCATCCAGCCCACCTGCGCGCCGGCCAACGACCGCATCATGGAGCTGCTGATCATGATCGACGCCTTGCGCCGCGCCTCCGCCGCCCGCATCACCGCCGTCATCCCGTTCTTCGGCTACGCCCGCCAGGACCGTAAGGACAAGCCACGCGTGCCCATCACGGCCAAGCTCGTCGCCAATCTGCTCACGGCCGCCGGCGCTAACCGCGTCCTGACCGTTGACCTGCACGCCCAGCAGATCCAAGGGTTCTTCGACATCCCCGTCGACCATCTCTACGCCTCGCCGGTCTTCTACAAGCACATCAAGGACAAGGCTTGGCTGAAGGACGCCACGGTGTTCTCGCCGGACGTCGGCGGCCTGAAGTACGCTTCCGCCGTCGCCGACATGCTGCACCTGCCGTACGGCTTCGTGGCCAAGCGCCGCACCAGCGCCACGACCGTCCAGGCGACGAGCCTCGTCGGCGAGGTCGAAGGCCGTGACATCATCCTGGTCGACGACATGACCGAGACGGCCGGCACCTTGACCGCCGCCGCCGAACTGTTGAAGAAGAACGGCGCCCGCTCGGTGCGCGCGATGGTCTCGCACTGCATGATCCAGGAGATCGCCTACGAGCGCCTGCGCTCGGGCTTCATCGACGAGGTCATCACGACGAATTCCGTGCCCATCGAGACGCGCGGCCTCCCGATCACCGTCCTGTCCATCGCGCCTTTGCTGGCCGATGCGATTCGCCGTATCCACGGCAACAACAGCGTCACGGACCTCTTCCCGATCAAGGGCCACTGAGGTCTGCGCAGGGCATGAAAAAGGCCGCCTCGGATGAGGCGGCCTTTTTGTTGCCGAGGGTTCCGCTTACTTCTTGAGGAACTCGAGGATCTGCTGGGCTTGGTCGGCCGTGTGGCCCTTGTTGTCGGCGTAGACGCACTTTCCGTCCTTGAAGAGGTAGGCGCAACGGCTGGCGAAGCCCATCGTGGTGGGGACCTTGAAAGCGGCGACGACCTTCTTGTCCTTGTCGGCCAAGAGCGGGAAGGGGAACTTCTGTTCGTCGCGGAACTCCTTCTGGAGCTTTTCGCCGTCCGTGCTCACGCCGAGCACCTTGACGCCGAGCTTGGAGAGGTCGGCCCAGCTGTCGCGGAGGGAGCAGCCTTGTTTGGTGCAGCCGCCCGTCTTGGCCTTGGGGTAGAAATAGACGAGCAGGTAGCCCTTGGCGCCTTCGGCGGCCACGTCGACCGGCTTGCCGTCCTGGTCGTTGCAGGTCACGGCGGGCAGGGCGTCGCCGACGGCGAGGCGCTCCGCGGCGTTGCCGAGGAAGGGGAGGAGGGAGAGGAGCATGGTGGCGAGGGCTTTCATACCCCTCTCAACTTGGGCTGTTCCCCGGAAAAAGCAAACGTCTCGAGGGTGTTTTCGTGTCGCTAGTCGGGGGTTCTGGGGGCATTTTCCCCGCATGCTGTCGGAAGTCCTCGCCACCATCCCGCACCGCCCGCCTTTCCTGTTCTTGGACGAGATCAAGGAAGTCCGGCCCGACGGTGCCATCTGCACCCGGACTTTCCGGGCAGATGAGCCTTTCTATGCGGGGCACTATCCCGGTAATCCGATCACGCCCGGCGTCCTGTTGTGCGAATCGGTCTTCCAGGCCGGCGCGGTCTACCTCACCCGCAAGCTGCAGGCCGAAGGCGGCGCCCCCGACGGCAAGACGCCGGTGCTCTGCCGCATCGAAGAAGCCAAGTTCAAGGGTATGGTGAAGCCAGGCGACACCGTCGTCATCGAGGTTAAGCATGTGGAGACGCTGCAGCAGTTCCATTTCCTCACCGGCACGGTCCGCCGCGACGGCAAGGCCGTCCTGACGTTGCGTTTCGCGCTCGCCCTCGTCGACCAGCCCGCCTGAAATCCCGCCATGTCGTTCCTCGGCCTCAGCGGCAAAACCTTCCTCGTCCTCGGCGTGGCCAACAAGAAGTCGGTCGCCTGGCATGTGGCCAAGACGTTGGAGGCCGAAGGCGCCAAGGTGGTCTATTCCGTGCGCTCGCAGGCCCGCCTGGATTCCTTGAAGGGCCTCCTGGACGGCAAGCCGACTTACCTGTGCGACCTGGAGCGCGAAGAAGAAACCGTGGCCCTCGCCGCCGCCGTCGGCCGCGACCATGGCCCGATCCACGGCGTGCTGCACAGCGTCGCCTTCGCCAACTTCTCCCGCGGTATGCAGCCGTTCCATGAGACCGTGCGCGCGGATTTCCTGCAGGCTACGGCCATTTCCTGCTTTTCCTTGGTGGAACTCGCCCGGGCGC
>RFQN01000274.1 GCA_009924965.1 Verrucomicrobiota bacterium | reverse complement strand
TGCATCGCGGCCTGCTGGAACAGAACCTGCGGATCCTGCGCTCCGTGATGGATCGCTCGGGCGCGAAGGTGCTCCTCGCGCTCAAGGGCTTCGCCCAGTTCAGCGAGGCCAAGCTCGTGTCGAAATACCTCGCGGGCACCACGTCGTCCGGCCTGCACGAGGCCTTGCTGGGCCGCGAGGAATTCGGCGGCGAGGTCCACGCCTACTCGCCGGCCTTCAAGGACGAGGAGTTCGCGCACCTGCTCCGCATCGCCGACCACATCTCGTTCAACTCGCCCTCGCAGTGGAAACGCCACCGGGCGGCGGCGCTCGCCGCCGGTCGCAAGCTCTCCTTCGGCCTGCGCGTGAACCCCGAGCATGCCGAGGTCGACGTCGAGCTCTACAATCCCTGCGCCGCCGGTTCCCGGCTCGGCACGCTCCGCTCCGAGATCAAGGACCCGGCCGACCTCGACGGGCTCGAGGGCCTGCACTTCCACACGATGTGCCAGCAAGGGGCCGACGTCCTGGAACGGACGGTCGCGGCCTTCGAGGCGAAGTTCGGCGAGTTCCTCCCGCGGATGAAGTGGGTCAACTTCGGCGGCGGCCACCACATCACCCGCCCAGGCTACGACCTCGACCGCCTCGTGCGCGTCATCACGGGCTTCCGCGCCCGCTGGGGCGAGCATCTGCAGGTCTACCTGGAGCCGGGCGAGGCCATCGGCATAGGCACCGGCGTGCTCGTCGGCACGGTCCTCGACCTCGTGCACAACGGCGTCGACATCGCCATCCTCGACCTTTCCGCGACCTGCCACATGCCGGACACGCTGGAGATGCCCTACCGGGCCGATATCGTCGGGGCCGACCTGCCCGGCAAGCTGCCCCACACCTACCGCCTCGGCAGCGTGACCTGCCTGGCCGGGGACATCATCGGCGACTACTCCTTCGCGGAACCGCTCCGGATCGGCCAGCGACTCGTCTTCATGGACATGTCGCACTACACGTTCGTGAAGAACACGACCTTCAACGGCGTCCCCCTGCCGGCCATCGCCACGTTCGACCCGGCCAGCGGGCAAACTCAGGTTATTCGCCGTTTTGGCTACGCGGACTACAAAAACCGCCTGTCGTAAGCCCCCCAGACGGCGGGCCGCGACGCCTAGGTTCTTGACCCAAGGGCTTTTTAAGGCAATTCCTGTAGGCAACAGAATCACATGAAGCCCACCACTATCATCCTCAGCTTGGTTGCCGCCGCCCTCGCCGGCGTCGCGATCGTCTGCGTCTCCACCGAAAACGACGCCCGCACCGAGCTCGCCAAGGTCCAGGACGAAGCCCGCGAACAGATCCGCGCCGCCCGCGACAAGCAGAACGCCTCTGAACGCAAGGCCGCCGAAGCCGAAGTGAAGGCCAAGACCTCCGAGAAGCTGGCCGCTGACGCCGCGGCCAAGGTCGCCGCCGCCGCCGACGCGCACAAGAAGACCGACGAAGACTTCGCCGCTTCCAAGGAAGCCCTCGCCAAGAACGCCACGAAGATCGCCGAACTCGAAAAGGCCCGTTCCGAGTCCGCCGCCCGCGTGAACGAACTCACCGCCGAAGTCGCCAAGCTCCGCGACGGCACCGAAGTCCGCGAAGCCAACGCCAAGTCCAAGAAGGCCGAAGCCGACCTCGAAGCCGCCTCCGCTGCCCTCCGCGAAGCCAATTCCAAGCTGGCCGAGAGCGAGAAGAACAACGCGCTCCTGACCGAAGAGAACAACCGCCTGAAGGCTCGCTCCCGCGAGATGGGCTCCGGTTCGACGCCGGACCACCGCCCTCTGTAAGCCCTCGCAGGCTTCCTGCTTAAGGCCCGGCTTAACGCCGGGCCTTTTTGTTGGCGGAGAGCCGCGCGGCCGCCCAGAGGCGAGCCAGCTTGCGCAGCAACGCCGGCCGAGCCTTCGCCTTCAGCTCATGCTCCCACAGGCGCCCCACGCGCCAGCCAGCGGCCCGCAAATCGCGGTCGTTGCGCCGGTCCCGCGCGCGGTTCTGCCGGAACTTGCGGAGCCAGAACGCCCGCCGCCCTTGGGGCCGCGTGCCATGACGCGGGCAACCGTGCCAGAAACACCCATCGACGAAGACGACGAGGCGCCGCGCGGGGAAGACGAAGTCCGCCCGCACCCGCCAAAGTTCTCCATCGCCACGCAGCCCCCGCAGCGTCCGTTGCCGACGCCAGCCGACATAGCCCTCCTGCCGGAAGACCTTGGCCAAGGCCCCCTCCGTCGTGGCGTTCCCGCTCCCACGCACCTTGGCCATGAGCGCGCTGCGGGCGGCGGGCGTGCGCAGCGCCTACGCGGCGACGTCGAACTACCAGCCCTCGGCGCTGCTGGCGCGCGC
>RFQN01000273.1 GCA_009924965.1 Verrucomicrobiota bacterium | reverse complement strand
TCGGGCGTCCCGTTCTACATGCGTTCGGGCAAGCGCCTCGCGCGCCGCGTCTCCGAGATCGCCATCCAGTTCAAGCAGCCTGAGTCCGGCCTCTTCGCCGGCGATGCCCGTTATGACCTCGCCCCGAACCGCCTCGTCATCCAGATCCAGCCGGACGAAGGCACGACGCTTGTCCTGAATTCGAAGGTGCCTGGCCTCGAGCCGCGCACGCAGCCGGTCCGCCTGAGCTTCCGTTACGCGACGACCTACGGTTCCAACACCCCGGAAGCCTATGAGCGCCTCATCCTCGACGGCATCGTCGGCGACCGCACGCTCTTCATCCGCGGCGACGAGACCGAAGCCTCCTGGCGCCTCTTCACGCCGCTCCTCAAGAGCTGGCAGCAGCAGGGCCGCGCGGGCATGGAGTCCTATGCCGCCGGTTCCTGGGGGCCCGCCGGCGCCGACGCGCTCCTCGCCGCGCATGGCCACGCCTGGCGCAACGCCGGCCGCTAAACCCCATGGCCCATCCCATCCTCGACGCGCTTCCGGGTTTCCCGATGAAGATCTCCGCGGCCTTGCCGGCGCTCGACAAGGCGTGGGCGGAGGAGGGCGAGGACGCCACGCGCGCCTCGCAGATGAACGTCATCCTGATGTTCGGCGCGCACGTCACGCCGGAGGACGCCTCGGCCCGTTTCGACGAAGCCATCCGCTTCGCCCAGCGTTATCCGTGCCGTTTGGTCGTGTTGGCCGCCCGTCCTGTCGCCGAAGCCGCCGCTGCGCTGGAGGCGAAGGTGAACGTGCTGTGCTTCTTTGATCCCTCCCGCCGCGGCAAGCGCTGCTGCGAGGCCCTCATGCTCGCCTACGGTGCGCCGACGCCGGAGCTGGAATCGCTTGTCTCCACGTGGCTGGAAGGCGACCTCCCGACGAACCTCTGGGCGCATGGCGTGACCGCGGACGAGTTCCGTCCGTGGCTCGGCTGGGCCGGCCGTTGCCGCCGCGTGGTCGCCGACCGTTCGCTCGTCGGCGATGCCTTCTTCGAGTTGCCGTTTGCCAACCCGCGGGCCGTCCGCGACCTCTCCGTCGCGCGTTGCCTCCCGGTCCGGCAGGCGCTGGGACAATATCTCGCCGCGCATGCGCCGACCGACCTCGTCCGTGGGCTGCAGTCCGTCACGGTTTCGCACGGCTCGGCCATGAGCGGGGAAGCCGCTGGCCTGCTCGCCTGGATGAAGGGTTGCCTCACGCACTGCGCCGGACTCACCCGCGCGCATTTGGGCGCCGAGTTCAAGCTGTCGACCAAGGTGCCGCCGGGCGACAGCTTGGACGCCGAATGGGTCTACGCCGACGGGTCACGCTTTTCGTGGGAACACGCGGATCAGGGCACGCGCGCGATCATCCGCTTCACGCGCAGCCGTCAGCCGGAGCCCGTCACACAGCGCGTCGCCTTCATGCCGCCGGCCGAAGCGCTGTCGGAAGCGGTGTTCTTCTGAGGTAGGGTCGGGACGGCGTCACGACCTCCCTCGGGTAGGTTCCGGGGGACCAGTTGACCCGGTGTCTAGCGGTTGTGCCGCGACTGCGTCGCATCCCCCCGCCGAGCAACATGCTAGGTCGTGACGCCGTCCCGACCCTACCCGAGGCAGCGCTCTACGATCTTCAGTTCACCCCCTTGCGGAGGGTGAGGACTTGGGCACGGTGCGCGTCCTGCCTATGCCGTCCCGACCAAATCCCCGTAAGCAAGACCAGCTGGTGCTGCGTCGCTATGACACGAAACTCACGGCCGAGCGTTTCTTCGCCGGTTTGCGTGAAATCATCGCCCAGCACCCCGCCTTCAACGAATCCTGTCTCGTCGAAGAGGCGGCCGGGCGGATCCGCCTCGTCGGTCTGCAGCAGCGCGGCAGCATGGTCTTCAGCGCCGTGGAGGGTCCGGATGGCACCGCCCTCGTGTTCGAGTTTCGTAAGGGCGATACGACCTTGGCCGACCTGGTCCGACGTCATTTCGGCGTCAAGCGGCTCCGCTTCCGCGCCCGTCCGGCTCATGATCTCCTGTCCTTTGAAAGCCTCGCGCAACTCCTGCTCACCTTGCGTCAGCACAAGACCATGCCGCCGCTCGAGATCGCCGACGCCGCGGTCGAGAGCGCGTTGAGCTGCGTGGGCACTGAGCCTACCGACGTCTTTGAAGCGATTGATTACCTCCGCCGGACCGTTGTGCCGGTGGCGGACGGCGAAGGTGCCGAGCCTGACCCGCGGTTCGTCGTATCGAAGGTCCGGGCGACCCTGCCGATCGTCATGCTCCAGCAGGGCCGCAAGGTGTGCTTGTCGCGGCGGCTGCTCGTCTCGACCTCCGATGGCCAGTCGATCCTCCGCA
>RFQN01000272.1 GCA_009924965.1 Verrucomicrobiota bacterium | reverse complement strand
TCCCGTTCATGCCCCTCCGCTTCCTCCTGCTCCTTGCCGCCGTCGCGTGCGCCGCTGAACCACGCAAGCCGAACTTGATCTTCATCCTGAGCGACGACCTCGCCCAAGGCGACGTTGGCTGCTATGGGCAGAAGCTCATCCAGACGCCCAACCTCGACCGCATGGCGCAGGAAGGGACGAAGTTCACCCAAGGCTACTGCGGAACGTCCGTCTGTGCGCCGAGTCGCACGTCGCTCATGCTCGGACAGCACACCGGCCATAGCCCGATCCGCGCGAACCGCGAGCTGAAGGTCGAGGGCCAGCTCCCGATTCCTGCCGAATCGATCACCGTCGCAAAGGCGCTCAAGGGCAACGGCTACGCGACGGCCTGCATGGGCAAGTGGGGCATGGGGATGTTCGACACGACGGGTAGCCCGCTGAAGAACGGATTCGACCACTTCTTCGGCTACAACTGCCAGCGCCACGCGCACAGTTACTTCCCGACCTACCTCTACCGCGACGACCAACGCTTCGAGCTTCCCGGCAACGACGGCAAGGGCGTCGGCAAGACCTACGCGCAAGAGCTCATCCAGCAAGAAGTCGAAGCGTGGATCCGTGCGCAGAAGGACAAGCCGTTCTTCCTTTTCTACGCCATCACCCTGCCCCACGCCCGCCAGGAGATTGACGACCTCGGGCTCTACAAGGATAAGCCTTGGACGCCCACCCAGAAAGCCTACGCCGCGCAGGTCACACGCCTCGACTCCGACGTGGGTCGCGTGCTCAAGCTGCTCAAGGAACTCGGCCTCGACGACAACACCTTGGTGATGACCGCCGGCGACAATGGCTCGTCGTTCGCCCCGACTTCCGAACTGGGCAAGCTCTTCGACCAGGCGTCCAACGGCTTGCGCGGCTACAAGCGCGGGCTCTACGAAGGCGCGCTGCGCCAAGCCGCCCTCGCCCGCTGGCCCGGCCATGTGCCCGCCGGTCGCGTGAGCGATGAGCCTTGGGCTTTCTGGGATTACCTCCCGACGGCGCTGGAGCTCTCGGGCACGAAGGCGCCGGCTGGCCTGAAGACCGACGGCCTCTCGCTGGCGTCGTTCCTGCAGGGCGGCCCAGCCCCTAAGCGCGACTACTTCTACTGGGAGCTGCACGAGATGCAGTCCCTCCAAGCCGCCCGCTGGGGCGACTGGAAGGCGGTCCGCAACGGCCCCGCCGCCAAGGTCGAGGTCTACGACCTCAAGGCCGACGCCGCGGAAAAGAACGACCTCGCCGCGCAACGCCCGGACCTCGTCGCCAAGGCGCTCGAGATCTTCAAGAGCGCCCACGTCGACCACCCGGAGTGGCCGATGCGGACACTGAAGCAGGCGCAAGACGCGAACAAAGCCCGCCCGGCGGAATCCAAGTAACTTCATGAAACTACGACAGCTCGGCACTTCCGACCTTCACCTCACCCCTGTCGGCCTAGGCACCTGGGCCATGGGCGGCGGCGACTGGAAATTCGGCTGGGGACCGCAGGAAGACGCGCTCTCCATCCGCACCATCCACGAGGCGCTCGACCTCGGGGTCAACTGGCTCGACACCGCGCCCGTCTATGGCCTCGGCCATTGCGAAGAGGTCGTTGGTCGCGCACTCAAAGAGCTCAAGGGCCGCCGTCCGATTATCTCGACCAAGTGCGAACGCTGCTGGGACGCGGACCGCAACATCGTCCCGCGCCTCAAGCGCGCCAGCATCCGCCAGGAAATCGAGGACAGCCTCCGCCGTCTCGGCGTCGACGTCATCGACATGTACCAGATCCACTGGCCGCAACCGGACGAGGACATCGAAGAAGGCTGGTCGGCGATCGCCGAGCTCGTCCGCGAAGGCAAGGTCCGCTGGGCTGGCGTCAGCAACTTCAGCGTCGCGCAGCTCCAACGCCTGCAGCCCATCCATCCCGTCGCTTTCCTGCAGCCGCCTTACAGCATGATCAACCGCAGCATCGAAGCGGAGCTCCTGCCCTACTGCGAAGCCCACAACATCGGCATCATCCCGTATAGCCCGATGCAGAAAGGCCTGCTCAGCGGCAAGGTCACGCGCGCCTGGGTCGACGCCCTGCCCGCCACTGACCACCGCCGCGGCGACCCGCAGTTCAACGAACCATTGCTCTCCAAGAACATCGCCTTGAACGACGTCTTGCGCGGCATCGCCGCCCGACTCGGGACCACACCGGCGGAACTCGCCATCGCTTGGGTCCTCCGCCAACCGCGCATCACCTCGGCCATCGTCGGCGCCCGTAAGCCTGGCCAGTTCGCCGAAACCATCGGCGGCGGCCGCCTGCAAATCCCCGCCGACGCCTTGGCAGAAATCGCGAAGGCGTTGGGATGAG
>RFQN01000271.1 GCA_009924965.1 Verrucomicrobiota bacterium | reverse complement strand
CGTGACGCCGTCCCGACCCTACTTCTCTCTTGAGTCACCATCCTCGATGCCGCCCTCGATTCAGTCCTCGATCCTGCCCTCGACGCTTTCCTCCAGACTCGATTCCGTCTACTTTTTCACCACCTGATAATAGGCGACGGGACCGAGGAGTTCACGTCCGTCGGTCGACTTGGCGCCGGCGAGCTTGATCTCATGCACGAAGCCTTCGCGGATGTCCTTGAGCGGCAGCGTGAGGACCTTGCCGTCGGCGCTGAGCGACCAAGCGGATTCGAGAGCGAGCTCATCGACCTTCGGCGAGCCGTAGGTGGAATGGTACTTGTAGCGGAAGCTGCGCAGCGCCGGCGTCAACGAGGCCTTGTCGAGGGCCGCGGTGAAGCGGACTTCGAAGCCGGTCGCGGTCAGGTGCACGGACTCGATGAGCGGCGGGAGTTCCTTGGGGGCGGGGATGCGGACGATGCCGTTGTTGCCGGCCCAGGAGAGGTGCGTCTTACCCACGTGCAAGGCGCCGTCGGGGGCGAAGGCCAGCCGGTGGTTGCCGTTGCGGAGCGTCTTGGTGTCGAGGAACGGGATCATCGCGCCTTGGTAGACGCCGCCGACGTCCTCGCCGACGAAGCGGACGAGCCGTGCCGCGTTCATCTCGCCGAAGACCACTTGGCCGGCGAGCGCGCCCCAGCTGGCGGGGAAGACCGCGGGCTGCGTCGGCGAATTGGAGAGGTCGCCTTGGATGAAGATGCCGCCGGGTTGCAGGCGCAGCTTTTCGAGTTCCGGGACCGGTACCTCGAGCGGATCACCCTTGTTCCAGCCAGGGGTCCAGACGAGCGAGGCCGGGTGACCGTTGAAGGAGCCCTTGGTCACGACCTGCAGCGGGCTGCTGCCGCGCCAATCGCCTTGGTTGTCGTTCACCAACAGGTGGCCCTTGGCGTCGAAACCGATGCCATCGGGCGAACGGAAGCCTGTCGCGTAGAGTTCGGCGGGACCGCGGCCATTGTCCGCGATGCGCAGGATGCAACCGCGGTAAGGCACGCGACCGTACATGCGGCCGGCGGCCCCGGTCTTGCCCGCCGTCAATTGTTCGCGGGAGGCCTTGCCGATGTCCGACCAAGCCCCGCGGATCTCCTTGAAGACGCCTGCGCCAGCGGACGCGAGGTTGAGCGAGATGTAGAGCGCCCCATCGGGGCCGCGGGCCGGGCCGAAGGCGAACTCGTGGTAGTTGCCGGTCATGCCGAAGCTGTCGCAGACCGTCTGGTAGCGGTCGGCCTTGCCGTCGCCGTCGACGTCGATGAGGCGGGTCAGCTCGGGGCGCTGCATCACGAGCAACGAGCCCTTGCCGTCGGGCAGCAGGCCGAGCGGTTCATGCAGACCTTCGGCGAACTGCTTCCACGTCCCGTCGGCTTGGCGGATGAAGACCTCACCGCGGTGGAAGGCCACCGCCAGGCGTCCGTCGTCGAGGAAGGCGAGGCCGCCGACCTGGTCGTCGACGCCGGCTGGCAAGTCGACCTTGCCGATTTCAAACACCTTATCCCAGGCATCGGCTGAGGGTTTGGCGGGCGCGGCCGGCTTAGGGGCGGCGAGCGTGGCCGCGAGGAAGAGCAGAGGGGTGATCACGGCAGGCGTAGGGTAAGGGTGAACGACTTGGCTTCGGCCGGCGTGAGCGTCAGCGTATCCTTGCGGACGGTACCGACGGAGGGCGTCGTGGCTTCGTCGAGCGTGAACGAGACCGGCTTGGTCGCCGTGACTTCAAAGCGCCGGACGAGGGCCTTGCCTTCGGCGACGATCTTTTCGCGGAACTGCGCGCCATCGCGCTCGTATTCGAAGGTCGGGAGGCCGGTCGCGTCGACCGAGTAGCCGAGGAACTTCACGCGCTTCTGCAGCGACTCATCGGCCGGGAGCTGCCAGAGCGTCTTGCCCAGCAAGGCGGCCGTGGCCTTGCCGTTGCTCCGGTAGTACGCCCAGCAATCCAGGAAGTCACCCCGCCACACCGTGCGGAGACGGCAATCGCCCGCGTCGAAGCAATAGTTGAGGTCGCCGGGGAGCGCGACCGCGATGGCGGCTGGGCCGACGTTGGGGAGGAACATGCGCTGGACCTCGGGGCGGCGCGCCGGGCGGGCGAGCAGGTCCTTGGTGATCGGCGGCTTTTCCTTCAGCCCCTTGGAGGCCTGCAGCATGTAGTCGCGGACCGCGAGCAAGTTGGCTTCGCCCAAGTGGGCCATCGAAGGCATTTCGATGACGCCGTTGCGCTTCTTCTGCGGCTTCACCGCCCAAGCGACGAACTCCTTAGGCTTCTTCTCGTAGAGCTTGGTGATCTCGATGAGCGACGGTCCGACGACCATCTGGTCGGGCAGGTGGCAGGCCGAGCAGT
>RFQN01000028.1 GCA_009924965.1 Verrucomicrobiota bacterium | reverse complement strand
GGGTGGCGGAAGAGCGCGTTGTCGTCGAAGGAGACCTTGGCGTCGAGCGCGAGGAGCTTGCCCTCGGCGGTGACGAGCAGGGGGTTGACCTCGACCATGGCGCAATCCTTCTCCCAGTAGAACTGGTAGAGCTTGGTGACGAGCGTCACGCACTGCTTGAAGAGCTCGCCGGTGAAGCCGAGGCTGAAGGCGATCTGGCGGGCCTGGAAGGCCTGCAGGCCGACGGCGGGGTCGACGTGGACCTTGAAGATCTTCTCCGGGGTGGCGTGGGCGACGTGCTCGATCTCCATGCCGCCTTCGGTCGAAGCCACGATGACGGGCTTCGAGGTGGCGCGGTCGAGCAGGATGGCGAGGTAGTATTCGTCGTCGCGGCCGTCGGGGCGCTTGCCGAGGTTGGCGGCTTCGGTGAAGTAGATGGTCTGGACCTTGCGGCCGGCTTCGCCCGTCTGGGCGGTCACCAGCGTGTTGCCGAGCATCGCCTTGGCGTTCTCTACGGCCTTTTCCTTGGTCGGCGAGAACTTCACGCCGCCCTTGAATCCGTTGGTGAAGGTGCCCTTACCGCGGCCGCCCGCGTGGATCTGGGACTTCACCATGATGCCGCCCGCGGTGTTGAGCTGGGCGATGGCCGCGTCGAACTCGGCGACGGACGACACCGCGACGCCCTTGGGCACCGCGACGCCGAACTTCTCGAAGAGCTGCTTGGCCTGGTATTCGTGAATGTTCATGAAAAGGAAAGGTCGGGCGGGGACGTCCGGTCTTTAGCCCTTGAGCTCGGCGTCCTTCTTCTTGAGGTGCGCCTCGATGTCGGCGATGGCCTTGTCGGTGTTCGTCTGGATGTCCTTTTCAGCGCGCTTCAGCTCGTCGTCGGTGATGAGCTTCTCTTTATTGGCCTTCTTGAGGACTTCGAGGACGTCGCGGCGGGCGTTGCGGACGCGGACCTTGCCTTCTTCGGCGAGCTGGGTCGCCTTCTTGGCGAGCTCGAGGCGGCGTTCGCCGGAGAGGGTGGGGACGGGGCAGCGGAGGAAGCTGCCCTGCGAGACCGGGTTGATGCCGATGTTGGCGGCGAGGATGGCCTTGCGGATGTCGTCGATGGCGGCCTTGTCGAAGGGCTGGACGACGATGGACTGGGCGTCCGGGGTCGTGATGGCGGCCATGTCCTTGAGGCGCTGGGTCATGCCGTAGGCCTCGATGTGGACCTGGATGTTCTCGACCATCATGGGCGAAGCCTTGCCCGTGTGCAGGGTGCTGAATTCGTGCTGGGTCCAGTCGACGGCCTTCTTCATGTGGGTGGCGCCGTCGGCGATGATGCGTTTGATGTCCATGGGGGTGTTTTAGTTGTGTGAAAGCGGGGGCTTAGGCGACGAGCGTGCCGATGGGCTGGCCGAGCACGGCTTTGCGGACGGCGCCCTTGTCGGCCATCGAGAAGACGATGATCGGGAGCTTGTTGGCCTCACAGAGCGAGAAAGCTTCGGCGTCCATGACGCCGAGGCGCTTGGTGAGGGCCTCGGCGTGCGAGACCTTCTTGTAGCGCTTGGCGTCCTTATGCTTCATCGGGTCCTTGTCGTAGACGCCGTCGACCTTGGTGGCCTTGAGGATGGCGTCGGCGCCGATCTCGTTCGCGCGCAGGGCGGCGGCGTAGTCGGTCGTGCAATACGGGTTGCCCGTGCCGGCGACGAAGATGACGATGCGGCCGCGGGAGAGGTGACGGGTGGCGCGACGTTGGATGAACGGTTCCGCGATGCGGTCCATCGGGATGGCGGTCATGACGCGGACCTCGAGGCCGGCCTTCTCGAGGCGGTCCATGAGGGCGAGGCCGTTGATGACCGTGGCGAGCATGCCCATGTTGTCGCCCGTCGTGCGGTCGGTGCCGTTGGCGCGGGCGCCGGCGAGGCCGCGGAAGATGTTGCCGCCGCCGACGACCACGGCGACCTGGGCGCCGAGGGAGCGGATGGATTTGAGCTCCTCGGCCAGGCGGTCGAGGACGTTGCTGTCGATGGATTGGCCGGTGTCGTCGTTCCGGAGGGCCTCACCGCTGATCTTCAGGACGATCCGGCGATACTTCGGCTTTACTGAGGAAGTAGTAGGCATACAGGGGAGATGGACGAGGACCCTGCTTCCGTCAACCTCGCCTTGTCTCGCTTGACTCCCCTTCGGGAAAACGACTTAACTCGCCCCCTGCAGTCCGATGGTGTAATGGTAGCACAGGAGATTTTGGTTCTCCTTGTCTAGGTTCGAATCCTAGTCGGACTAGCAGTTTTTGCCGCCTCTCCCGGGTGGGTGCGGCGTGCCCAGAAAACGACGAACCCCGGGGGTGCCGGGGTTCGGAGGTCGGACTGTCGGGCGGCTTAGGCGCGACCGAGGTATTCCTTGTTCTCGGTGCTGACCTTGATCATCTCGCCTTCCTTGATGAAGAGCGGGACGTTCACGTTCAGGCCGTTCTCGCAGACCACGGTCTTCTGGACGTTACCGGCGGTGTCGCCCTTGACGGCGGGCGGGGCTTCCAGGACCTTGACGGTGACCGAGGGCGGGAGGTCGACGGTGACCGGGCGGTCCTCGACGAAGAGGATCTGGTAGGAGGTACCCGGGATCAGGAAGTCCTTGGTGTCTTCGACGGCCTTCTCGGAGATGTAGAACTCTTCGAAGGTGTTGGGGTCGGAGAAGACGTAGCTGCCGTCCGCGAAGTAGGAGAGCTCGAGGGACTTGATCGAGTTGTCGAAGACTTCGAAGCTGACGCCGATGCCGCAACGCACCGGGATCTTGGCGCCGGTCTTGATGGAGCGGAGTTCCATCTGGACGTAGGAGGCGTTGTTCGGGGGGGTGCGGACGAGGCACTCGAGAACGATGCAGAGCTCACCGTTGTAGCTCATGATGTTCTTCTTCTTGATGCGGTTGACGGGAAGGGAAGCCATGGGAGTAAAGGCGAAGACAAGCCGTCCCGCTCGCCACGGTCAAGCCGGACTTGCCCGTGGGAGGGGGACGAAGGGTCGTTTTGAGGGATTATTCGCCCCGGCCGACCTTTTCGGTCACGGCGGGGGTGCCGTCGGCACGGCGATAGTTGACCTTGAGGGCGTCCAAGCGCTTGAGGTGGGCTTCCAGGCGGGGCTGGAATTCGGCCCAAGAGCGGTCCTTGTTCTCGGACCAAGCCACTTCGGCCAAAGCACAGGCCCGCGGGAAGGCCATGTATTCCTGCTTGGCGGGATTGAAGATGTATTCGGACCAGAGCTGGGCCTGGCAGCCGAGGACGAGCTTGCGCTGGGCTTCGGTGAACTTCGGCGGGATGGGCTCGAAACCGTAGACCTTCTCGACGGAGAGGTTGCCGCCGATGGTGTCGAAGGCCGGGTTCTCCGGGTGCTTGCCCTGGCCGTAGTCGAAGTAGGTGTGGGAGGTCGGGGACATCACGATGTTGTTGCCGTGGTCGGCGGCCAGCTGCGCCCACTTCCAGTCGCGCCACACCATCATCGTCGCGGTCTTCGAGAGGCCGCCTTCTTGGATCTCGTCCCAACCGATGAGGCGCTTGCCGCGCTTGTTGAGGAGCTTCTCGACGCGGGCCACGAAGTAGGACTGCAGCTCATGGGCGTCCTTCAGCTTTTCCTTGGCCATGACTTCCTTGGCGAACGGCGACTTGTTCCACTGGTCCTTGGGCGATTCGTCGCCGCCGATGTGGAAGTAGACGTTCGGGAAGATCGGGCAGAGTTCCGCAAAGACGTCGTCGATGAACGCGAAGGTTTCTTCCTTCGGCGCGAAGGTGTAGTATTTGACGCCCCAGCTGGTCGCGACCTTCGGGCTGTAGCCCGGGATGTCGGTGTTGCCGAGGTTCGGGTAGGCGGCGATGGCCGCGGCGGCGTGGCCAGGCATCTCGATCTCGGGGACGACGTTGATGTGGAGCTTCGTGGCGTAGGCGACGACTTCCTTGAGGTCTTCCTGCGTGTAGAAGCCGGCGTAGGGCTTGCCGTCGGACTTCTTGCGGTCGCCCATGACCGGCGAGGCGTCGCGCTTGGAGCCGACTTCCGTCAGCTTGGGGTACTTCTTGATCTCGACGCGCCAGCCTTGGTCTTCGGTGAGGTGCCAATGCAGGGTGTTCAGCTTGTGCATCGCCATGAGGTCGAGCATGCGGAGGATCTGGGCCTTACCCATGATGTGGCGGCCGTCGTCGATCATCAGGCCGCGCCAAGCGAAGCGGGGCTTGTCGAGGACGTCGCCGGGCGGGATGTACGTGCCGCCATCGTTGCCGGTGTAGGCGAGCTGCTGCAGGGAGACGATGCCGTAGAAGGCACCCGCGTCGGTGCGCGCGTGGATGCGCACGGGCTGTCCCGGGTGGGCTTCGATGACGTAGCCTTCGTCGCCGACCTCAAAGCCGCGGACGGGGCCGGTCGCCTTTACGAGCTGCACGGTCGCGGAGCCGCCGGTGCCCAGTTGGGCGCGGAGGCGCTCGGCGGTGGCTGCGAAGGCCGGGTCGGCCTCGACCTTAGCACCGCGGATGTTCGTGGCGGGGGCGTCCATGATGGGAGCCACTTGGACCGGCTTGGGCAAAATGGGGCCAGCCCAGCCAGCGGTGGCCAGGAGGAGGGAGGCGAGGAGGGGGAGTCGCATGGGGATAAGCAGTTATCCTCTTGGACCTCCCCGATGTCGAGCGACCTAATCGCCCAGTATCACTCTATACCCGTAGGCTTATTCCAGGGTGAAGAGCGTCCCGCCGATGCTGTTGATGGTCAGCGTCGGGGTCGCACCCGTGGCAGCGGCTTGGGCGGTCGCGGCGTCAGCGCCTTCGATGGTCGAGCCGGCGCTGGCCGCTACGGTGCGGGCCACCAAGAGGTCGCGGAAGGCGCTGTAGAAGCGCTGGAGTTCCGCCTTGGACTTCACGGTCATCTCCACGGTCTTGGCGTGGGTGGTGGTCGGGTAGCTTTTAACCACGAGTCCAGCGGTGGTGGATTGGGTCACGTTGTTGACCTGCGATTCGATGGCGGCGAGCGGGCCGGGGATCGGGAGCTTGCTGGCGGCGGAAGGGTCGAGGCCGCGGTTCTGCGAATTGGCCGTGCTGGCGCGGTTGGCGCGGTCGGCTACGTCCGCCGTGCCCGGCGGGCGGGCGTAGTAGATACGGAGCTGCTGGTTGGAGTTCTGCATGTCCACCACGACTTCGCTGACGATGTAGGCGCCGGTCGTGTATTCCTGGAAGGAGACGGAGACGACGTGGTCGGCCCGGCCATAGAAGCTCATGTCCGTGCCTTTGACTTCGATGCCGAAGAAGCCTTGGTTGGGGAAGGCTTTCTTGCGCATGGTCATGGCCTCGGCCGTCGGGGCGAGGCAGAGCACGGCGGCGAGGGCGAGGGCAGAGCAGGGGAGTCTCATGGCGTTCATTCTTTACCCCGTCGATTGGGCTGGCAAGATTTCATCCAATGCTGAGCTGCCAAAACCTCACCGTCCAAGCGGGCACGGATGGCCCCGTGATCCTCGACGGTGCCAACGCCCGCTTCCTGCCTCGCGGCCTCAACGCCGTCATCGGGCCTTCGGGCTGCGGCAAGACGACCTTGATGAAGGCCATTTTGGGCATCTTGCCTTCGACGGGCGAAGCCAGCCTCGCGGGCCAGCCGATCACCTGCACCGAGGATTTGGTGGGCAAGGTCGGTTTCGCCCCGCAGTTCACCGCCGCCCAGGCCCAGCTGACCGTCAAGGAGTCCCTCGACTACGCCTTGCGCCTAGCCGTCCCCGATGCGGGCGAGCGCGAGCGTCGGTTGGAGTCCGTCCTCGGCGTGACCGGCCTCTCTCCACACCGCGAGAAGCGCGTCTCTTCGCTGTCGGGCGGACAGCTGCGTCGTCTGTCGCTCGGCATCGAGCTGACTTTGGATCCGCCTTGCATGATCTGCGACGAGGTGACCTCGGGCCTCGACCCGCAGTCGGAGGACCAGATCCTCGCGTTGCTGCGTCAGCTCGTGGTCTCGGGCGGCAAGAGCTTCGTCTGCATCATCCACAACCTCGGGAAGCTGAACCAGTTCGATTGGGTCACGGTCGTCTATCAAGGCGACGTCGTCTTCCAAGGCTCGCCCGATGCCTTGCTCGGCTACTTCGGCATCCCCGATGGACTGCGGCTTTACGAGGTGCTGAACGCGCAAGACTTGGCCTTCTGGCGGGATCGCTGGGCCATCCATCAAGCGGAACACCCCGGTGAATTCGAGGCCGCGGCGGCAGCGGTCGCCAGCGAGGTCGCGCCGGTGGATAGCTTGCCCGAGCCGGAAGTCCCCGGCGGCGTCTCGCAGTTCTTCACCTTGCTGGCCCGGCGCTTCCGTCTGTTCTTCCGCGACACCGGTTACCTCGGCCTGACCTTGGCGATCACCTTCGGTTTCCCGCTGCTGGTCATTATCTTCAATCTCAGCGGCGAGTGGAATATCCTCAAGGAGCCGCTCGACAGCAACGTGGCTTCGATCAAGGAAGTGCAGACCGCCTTGCGCGTGCAGATCTCCAACGCGCAGGTCGCCTCCATGGCCGCCGGTCTGGTGATGTTCCAGGTCATCCTGCTCACGCTCATGGGCGCGAACAACGGCGGCCGTGAAATCTCCGCCGAGCGTATTCTCTACGAGAAGGAGCGTATGACCGGGCTACGGCCGTGGTCGTATGCTTTCTCGAAGATTTTCTTCGTGTCGTGCATCGCGATCTTCCAAGGCGCGTGGATGTGCTTCTTCGTGAAGATGATCTGCCAGTTTCCCGGGCCTTGGGGGCCCCAGCTCGCCATCTTGGCCGCCAGTTGCGTCTCGATGTCGGTCGTCTGCCTCGGCTTCTCGGCCTTGCTGACCTCGCCCGAGAAGTCCTCGCTCCTGTCGATCTACCTGGTCGGCTTCCAGTTGCCGCTCTCCGGGGTGGTCTTGGCCCTCCCCAAGGCCCTCACCTGGATCTGCCGCCCGTTCATCAATTCCTACTGGGGCTGGTCGGGCTACATGAAGTCCATGACCGATTCCGGCATCTGGACGGCCTACGAACGGAGCCTGCCGGACCTGACCGCCTCCGTCGCGTCCAATGAAATCGCCCTGTTTGTGCTCCTGATCCAAGGGCTGGTCGGGGTCTGCCTCGTCGTGGTGGGTTGCCAGCAAAAGCGCTGGAACTAATCCCCGCGCTACTCTACGATTCTAATTAGCCCAGTCCCCTGGGCCTCCCCCATGTCCAAAGTTAACCCTCTTGTCTTCGCCCTCGGCATCCCCGTGTTGGTGATCGTCGTCTTGATGGCCATCGTCATCCCGCGTTTCGCCGGCGGCGGGAAGTTCACCAATCTTTCGCCGTTTTCGGTCGACGACTACCGCAAGGACTGGGCGACCCTGCAGGGCAACGCCTACCGCTTCGACTGCCAGATCGAGAAGCAGCTCGCCTATGAGGACGGCAAAGGCCGCGTCCTCGCCGTGAAGCCGACCGACGTCAGTCATGGCGCCGGCCGCGTGCCGCTGTTCGTCCCGCTGAACGCCGGCGAGACCTTCGAGGTCGGCCAGCGCTTCAAGTGCAAGGTCCGCGTCGTCCGCGACCTGCTCGTCGTCGAAGACCTCGAACGCTTTTGAACCCCGCCATGCGTAAACTGTTCTGTTCTTTCCTCGGCTGCGTCGCTTTCGCGGCCTTGGCCCACGCGCAGGCTCCGCAGCCCGGCGCGGCGGTTTCGGGCGGCGGCGGCGGTGATTACCGCAGTTCGACGGGTGAAGCCATGGGCGATCGCCTGTTCGACGTGAACAGCGATTCCGTCGACATGGAGAACGGTTCCATGCAGTGGAAGGGCAAGACGTTCAACCTCGGCAACTCGCGCGCCATGCGCATGCGCTTCGAGCGTTACCTCGCCTCGCCGGCCGCCGGCGGCGACATGACCAAGTACATCGCGACCCTGACGCAGATCGAGAAGATCCTCGGGCCCAACGCGGTCAACCAGAACAACATCTACGCCAGCCAGCAGGCGGCCTTCGACCTGCTCTTCGTCGCGGCCGAGCACGAGGTCGACGGCAACAACTGCCTCACCATCGCCACGCAGGTGAAGAAGATCTGGGCCATGCGCGCGGAGTTCCGCGACCTGAACATCACCAAGAACCAGCTCGAGGCCCTGCGCAAGACGCAGGAAGGCATCGTGGTCAACCGTGCCGAGCGCATGGAGGAGGCCAATGATTCCAAGGCCAATACGCCGACCACCGCCAACGGCGGCAAGACCGGCCTGACCAAGACCTCCCAAGGGCAAACGGAACTGGGCTACCGCGTGAAGGACGAACAGCGCACGCAGGCCGAGATCCTCGCCAAGAACGCCGAGATGACGGCCCTCGGCCTCAAGGCGCAGGTCGAGTTCCAGTCCCAGATGGTCGGCTTCCTCCTGGCTCGCCGCTACCGCCATTGCCTCATCACCAGCGCCTTCTACCGCGTCCTCTTCAAGGGCGGGAACCAGAACATCAAGGTCGGCGCCAAGGAAGTGAAGGAGTTCTTCCCGGTGTCCGACTTCGTGCCGACCCTCGAGTCCGTCGACACCTTGGCCCGCGAGGCCATGAACGACGTCACCACGGGCATGCGCACCGTCGACGACCTCTACAAGCAGGGCGAGCTCTACGGCGCCTTCGAGCGCCTGCAGGAGACCTACTTCCTGGGCGAGTTCGAGCCCGCCGTGATGATGTACGACCAGGCCAAGAAGCGCGAGATGCTCGACCTCTGGCGCGACCTCCGTGAACTGCAGCGCCTCGGCGACGAGCGCGACCTCGCTAACGTCGAAGGCTACGTGAACAAGGTCCGCGGCCGCGCCCGCGACTTCCCCGGTGCCGCCATCCTTTCCCGCGTGAACAACGCCATCAACGCCTCAAACATGGCGGTGCTCTCCGCCAAGCAGGCGGCCCTCAGCGGCGACACGGCCAAGGCCGAGGCCTCGTTGGAGCGCGCGACCAAGATCTGGCCGCAGAACCCGGCGGTGAAGCAGTTCGCCGACCAGGTCGTGAGCCGTCAGGACAAGCTTTCCCAGATGGTGCCGGAGTTCGACCGCATGATCGCGGAGGCCCGCTGGCGCGAGGTCTTCAACAAGAAGCTGGAATTCGCCTTGGCGCTGGCTCAAGACAAGGCCCGCTCCGATAAGCTCCGCGAGGTCATCAACCGCGTCGGCGAACTCGACGCTAACATCCAGAAGGCTTCCGTGCTGGCTTCGCAGAACAACCCCTACCTCGCGTGGGATGTGATCGTGGAGATCTCCCGTAAGGAAGGCGACGACCTCGTGCTCGCCAAGACGCGTTCCGACATCGCCCCGCTCGTCGCCGACTACGCCCGCCTCATCGGCCAAGCCGAGAAGCTGGAGCGTGAGGGTGGGGAAGCCGCCGCTTTGACCGCTTGGATGGCCGCCCAAGACCTGAATCCGGCCTCGCCGGCCTGCGGGGCCGCGGTGAAGCGCCTCGCCGCCCTGGTCGCCAAGACTGGTGCCGCGAAGGCGGCGACCACGACGCCCGTGCCGGCTTCGAGCGACGAGGTGCCCGTGCCCGCGGGCAAGTAGGCCTCTACCAGGTGCTGACGGGGTCGTCCTCGAGCGGGTCCACGACGGTGACCCGGAGGTCCCCCTTGTGCTGGCGCACGGCGTTCATGACCTCGTCGACGAGGACGGTGCGGTTACACTCCTTGCTGAGGTGGCCAAGGAAGAGCTCGCTCGTCTGCCATTCGCGGAGCCCGAGGAGTAAGTCGCGGGCGGCATGGTTGGAGAGGTGGCCATGGTTGCCGCGGATGCGTTGCTTGAGGTGTAGCGGACGCTTGGAGAGGTCGAGCATCTCGTCGTCGTAGTTCGCTTCGAGCACGAGGATATCGGCCAGCGCGCAGTGGTGGCGGACGACGTCGGTGGCATGCCCGAGGTCCGTCAGCCAAGTGACGCGCCGCGCGCTGCGGCCGTCTTCGGCTGGGCAGTCGATGGCGTAGCCGACGGGGTCGGCGGCGTCGTGCGGGATCGGGATCGACGTGACCTGCAGGCGGCCCAGTTCGAAGGTCGTGCCAGTCTCGAAGAGCTGCCAGTCGGGCTTCACCTTGAGCGAGCCTTGGATGCGCCGAGCCGTCTCGCGGTTGGCAAAGACCTTTAACGCGGGGTTTTGGCGGAGCAGGGCGGCGAGGCCGATGCAGTGGTCCGAGTGCTCGTGGGTGATGAGGAGCAGTTGCCGGAACTGCTCGTGCCGAGGATGTGGAAGGCGAAGGCCATGCGGAAGCCGTAGCAAACCTGCCATTGGTCCGTCTTCAAGCCGCCATTCGGCTTTTCGCTTGAGGAGGTTTCCCGTCGGGGCGAGACTGACCGTATCCCACCTGCCATGCATACCCTTCCTCGCGTCATCTGCATCATCATGGGAGGCGGCCGCGGTTCCCGCCTGTACCCGTTGACCAAGGATCGCTGCAAGCCGGCGGTGCCGCTCGCCGGCAACTACCGCCTCGTCGACATCCCGATCAGCAACTGCCTCAACTCGGGCTTCAACCAGATCTTCGTGCTCACGCAGTTCAATACGGCGTCCCTGCACAAGCACATCCAGCAGACCTACAAGTTCGACGGTTTCGGCCGCGGCTTCGTCGACATCCTCGCCGCCGAGCAGACCGGCGACAAGGAGTCCTGGTACCAAGGCACGGCCGACGCGGTCCGCCAGAACCTCCACCACTATAACCTGAAGGACGAGGACCTCGTGCTCATCCTTTCGGGTGACCAGCTCTACCGCCTCGATTTCGCCGACCTTGCCCGTCAGCACATCGAGTCGGCCGCCGACGTCACCATCGCCGCGAAGGCCATGCCTTCCGACCAGGTTTCGGCCCTCGGCGTGATGCGCGTGAACCCGGACCTGCGCGTCTCGGAATTCGTCGAGAAGCCCAAGGACCCCGAGGTCATCAAGTCCCTCGTCCTCGGCGGCGCCGCCCGCGCCCGTTTGGCCGACCAGTCCGACCGCCCTTACTGCTTGGCCTCGATGGGCATCTACCTCTTCTCCGGCCGCGTGATGCGCGAGGCCTTGGCCGACCCGGCGCAGACCGACTTCGGCAAGGAAGTGATTCCCGGCCTGCTCAAGACCAAGCGCATGATGGGCTACGTCTTCGATGGCTACTGGGAAGACATCGGTACGGTCGGCTCCTTCTGGGAGTGCAACCTCACGTTGACCGACCCGGTGCCGCCGTTCGACTTCTTCGACGGCGCCAACCCGGTCTACACCCACGCCCGTTACTTGCCCACCGCTAAGCTCAATGGCTGCAACGCCCATCGCGTGCTCATGGCGGACGGGGCCATCGTCGACGATTCCGAGATCCATCGCTGCGTCATCGGCGTGCGTTCGGTCATCCGCGGCGGCTCCCGCCTCGAGAACGTCGTCATGATGGGCGCCGATGCCTTCGAGCGTCCGCATGACCTCGCCAAGAACCATGGCCTCGGTCGTCCGGACATCGGCGTTGGCCCGAACTGCTTCATCCGCAACGCGATCATCGACAAGAACGCCCGCATCGGAGCTGGCTGCCGTCTTTCCCCGACGGGTCTGCCCGAGAAGTGGGAGAACGAGTCCTTGTTCGTCCGTGACGGCGTCATCGTGGTCAAGAAGGGTGCGGTCGTTCCCCCTGGCACGGTGGTCGGCGAATGAAAAACTTCGGGCGTACCTACTGGTTCACCTGGGGCTTCCTGATCTTGGCGGCCTCCTTCACTGGAGTGTCCTCTTCGGTCAAAGGGGCCTTCTTCGGCGGCATGATCGCCGCCTTGGTCTCCACCTTGGCGACGCGCCCGTATGAGCGCCTCGGCGCCCGCTACGCCCCCTTGCTGGGAGCCGTGCTGGGCCTGCTCTGGGCGGTCGCTAAACTCTACTACGTCCAGTGGACCGGCGATGCCGAGGATTATGCCTTCGCGCGCTGGAACATCGGGACCGACATCGCGATCCATGCCGCTGGTTTCGCGGGCGGAGCCTTGCTAGCGGCCTTAGCGGCTGTGCAACCGTTGGGGCGCTCGGTCTTCGCCGGCGGACTGCTGGCCGCCGCCATGACGGCGGTGCCTTATGGCTTCATCG
>RFQN01000270.1 GCA_009924965.1 Verrucomicrobiota bacterium | reverse complement strand
TCGTAGACTTAGGGGAAAGCCCAGGAGTGCTATGGCAGGGGGATTACTAGTAATAATTCTCTATTCGTCCCCACAGACTGCAAGCGGTAGATTTAGACTATTATTAGACGGAAAAAGACAGGCCGGGACCCTGGGGGATCCCGGCCTGACAAAGGACCAGAGGGGTTGGCCCGACGGCTTAGTTGACGTAAACGAACTCGTTAGAGAGGAGCAAGGCGTGAGCCAGCAACTCAATGGGAGTCAAGGGGTTACGCGAAACCATTTCGCCTACATTCTGGAGGACGCCTTCGGCACCGCCCGAGGTCTTGGCCTCCATCATCATGTCCCCGCCCTCCTTCATGGGCGTCCCGGCCTTGACCGTGCCTTGGGCTGCCGCCACCGGATTGTTGGCCTTACCCTTGGTATCAGCGGCCTTACCGTCCTTGGCGACGGCCTTGGTGCCCTTGGCCGGGGTGGCGCCTGGCGGAGTCGGAGCAGCCTTGCCGGAAGCGACCGCGCGCTTGGCTTCGTTGGTCAACGTACGCTGCTTCGAAAGGAAATCGCTGGCCCAACGAATTTCGTTGGAGGTCGCGCGGCGCTGGAAGAGCGCGAGGAACATCGCGTTGATGCGCGAGTCCTCGGACATCGCCTTGGCGACTTCGGGTCGGGCGGCGACCGCACGGGCGACTTCCACGGACAACGGGTTGTTCATGAAGAACAGGGCCTGCTGCGGGACGATGGTCGAGCCGCGCTTGGAGTTCGCCATGTCCGGATCGGCATAGTCGAACTGCGAGAGCGTATCGCTTAGGCGGAGGCGGTCGACGTAACCGTAGATGCTGCGGCGGTAGGAGTAAGGCTCGTCGGTGATGTTGGCCGGCTGACCGCCCACGACGGGGCTCAGCTTGCCCGTGAGCTTGAGCATCGAATCGCGGATGGCCTCGAAGTCCAGGCGGTGGAGGTTGGCGCGCCAGAGGAGACGGTTGCCGGCGTCGAGCTTGAGCGGATCCACCGGCCCCTTCTTGGCGACGAGGGGGTTCACGTTCGGGTTGGAGTCCAAGCGGTACGTCGCGCTGGTCATGATGAGGCGATGCATGCGCTTCAGAGACCAGCCGTTCTCGGTGAACTCGCTGGCCAGCCAGTCCAGCAGCTCGGGGTGGGACGGCTTTTCGGACATGTTGCCGAAATCATCCGGGGTCGAGACGAAGCCTTCGCCGAAGTGCTTGAGCCAGACGCGGTTCATGGCGACGCGGGCGGTCAAGGGGTTGTCCTTGCTGGCGATCGACTTGGCCAGCTCCAGACGGCCGCTGCCTTCCGTGAAGGGCTTGCGGGTACCGACGGTCAGGATGTCGAGGAACTGGCGCGGGGCGACGGGGCCGCGCTTGTTCTTGTCGCCGCGCAGGTAGACGTAGCTGTCGCGCGGGTTGTCGGCGTCGGCGACGGCCATGGCTTCACGGGGCACGCCCGGGTGCGTGAGGCGCAGCTCGTTGATCTGGGTGAAGCGGAAATGGCGGGCCGGCGCGCGGTTGTTCTGGCCGCCGTAGATCGGACGGTTCTGCCAATCGTTGCAGAACTTGCGCGAGTTGAACATCGCGATGAGCTCCTCGTTGTCGAGGATCAGCTCCACGTCGGGCACGGGCCACGGGTAGCTGGCGAGCTGGGCGACGGCGGGCGAGGTTTCCTTGCTGCTGTGGCCAGGCTTCGCGCAGCGGGCGATGTGCGCGAGGATGGAATCCTTGGCATCGTTGTAGACCTTCTGGTAGGCCATGGCGACGTCGTCGATCGTCTTAGGCTTGAGGTCCCGGAGGGCCGCGGAGATCAGCGGGTTCACCGGGTGCTTCTTGTCGGCGAGGGCGGCGGCGATGACCGCGGGGGCGCGTTCAGCGAATTCAGCGACGGGGATGGCCGCGCAACGGGCGAAGGGGCCGGTGATCGGCGAGTCGATCTGCACGCGCATGGGCTCGAAGTCCGGCAGCGGGGTCTCGAGCTTATAGCGCTCGTTGACGTCGCCCCACTCCGCGGAGCCGCGCTTGAAGGTCGTCGCGACCAGGCGGCCGGCCATCTCGCGGTTGTAGCGGGCGCGCATCTCGCGGATGTACTCGTAGAAGCCGGCGGCGCTCTCCTCTTGGAGGGCCTTGAGGCGCTTCTCGAAGTCGGCGCGCTGGGCGGCCGCATCAGGCGTCGAGATCACCGGACGCTGGAGGGGCTCGATGGTCGACGCGAAGATGCCGTGCAGGGAATAGTAATCGGCCGCGGGGATCGGGTCGAACTTGTGGTCGTGGCAACGGGCGCAGGCGACCGTCAGGCCGAGGAAGGCCTTGGTGGTCGTGTCGATGCGCTCGTCGATGGTGTCGTCCTTGTTGTCAAAGCGCTTGCCGACGGTGATGAAGCC
>RFQN01000269.1 GCA_009924965.1 Verrucomicrobiota bacterium | reverse complement strand
AGGGGACAACACCCTTTACCCGGGCCGCCATCTGGCGGTGGCGTCTGGCGCGACCTTGGACCTGAACGGCACGACCCAGACCCTCGGTATCTTCGCCAACCCGAACAACACCACGCGTCTCTACACGGGCGGCGTCGTGACGAACTCGGCGGCCACGGCCGCGAACTTGGTCTTCAATAACAGCACGAGTTCGTACTTCGGTGGCGTGCTTTCGGGCAACCTCTCCATCCAGAAGGCGGGCGGCGGTTTCCAAGTCTTCTCCAACCCGCAGACCTACACGGGCTCGACCTATGTGTCGCAGAACATCCTTTACCTGCAGGATGGCGGTACCTTGGCCAGCACCTCGGGCGTCACCGCCAACAAGGCGGAGTTCCGTATCGATAACGCGGCTACCTCCTCTCCGTACAATCTCGCTGACCGCGTCAACGACTCTGCCCCGATCACGCTGAGCTCCGGTTTCCTTTCCTTCTACGGCAGGGTCGCTTCCGTCAGCTCCGAAACCCTCGGCGTGACCACGTTGGCGGGCGGTGCCTCGGACATCAGCGCCAACGCCCCAGGTGCCAGCGGTTTGACGACGGTCGGCTACTCGACCGTCCTGACCTTGACGGACCTCGTCCGCTCCTCGACGGACGCGATGCTCAATACCCGTGGCGCCACCGGCGGCCTCGGCAACAACGCAGCCCGCATCATCGTCACCTCCCGAGAGTCCAACCCGGGCCTCGTCAACAACCTCGTCGGTGGCTGGGCCATCTATGGCGGCGCCGATTTCCTCAGCTACGTCCCGGGCCGCGGCCTGGCGCCGCTGGGCTCGACCGGCTTCGCTGGCTATGACAACAGCGGCCTGCTCGCCGGTGCCACGGCCGCGCAGAACATCGCCTTGGGTTCGACGCAGACGGTCGCCGTCGGTGGCCAGGCCATCAACGCCCTCAAGTTCGGCGGCTCCTACGCCGTCAATTTCGCCAACGGTACCGACACGCTGAACATCGTCAGCGGCGGTATCGTCACGGCTTCCTCGGGCACGTCCATCAACAATGGTCGTCTGACCGCTGGCGCGCTCAACGCCACGGGCCTGCAGAACCTCTACATCCACGCCAACTCGCAGAACCTGGCGTTGAACGCGACGATCGTCGACAACTCGGCCAACGCCCCGGTTCGCCTCGTTACAGCCTTCTATAACAACAGCGGCGGCGTGACGATGACCGCTCCCAACACCTACACGGGTGGCACGGTCTTCCAGGGTTGGGGTACCGACGCCGCGACCCATGGCGCGACGCTGAACGGCAGCGCCGGCGTGGTCGTCATCCCGGCCGGTGGCCTGACCATCACGAACACCAACGTCACCATGACGAACAGTGCGGGCCAGATCGACCCGTCGAACGTCGTGACCATCAACGGCGGTGCTACGCTCTCGCTCTTCGGCTCCAACACGCTGGCCAAGCTCGTCTTCAACAACGACGGCGGCGCCCGTACGCCCTTCATCAATACGTCCGGCCTGCTGACCCTGCCGACGAGCGCCAACCCTGTCATCGTCGCCGGTGGTAGCCTGTTCGGCACGGTGCCCGACCTCCGCGGTCAGGTCGACCTCGGCGGCTCGACCGCGACCATCCAGGTCGACCCGTACACCTTCAATGGCGTCGCCTTCGCGCCTTGGAGCTCCATCCCGCTCAACATCTCGGGTAACCTGGCGAACGCCACGGCCATCACCAAGACGGGGGCCGGCATGTTGCAGCTCTCCGGCCGCAATAAGATCACCGGTGCCTTCAACCTCAACGCCGGTGGCCTGCTCCTCAGCAACGCCGCGACCGCTAACCCGGGCGTCCAGTCGCTCCTCCGCCTCGACCAGCCGCTGGTGCTTTCCGTCGCCACCGCCTCGGGCGGCGCCTCGGGCCAGTCGGTCATCAACACCACCGCGACCAACGGCCTGATCGTCGGCATGGAAATCAGCGGCATCGGCATCCCGGCAGGCACGGTCATCACGGCCGTCGCTGCCAACAGCAGCTTCACCATTAGCTCGCCGCTGAATTCGACCGCCACGGGCGCCTACGTCGGCGTCGGCAGTTCCTATCAGGGCTCGCTAGGTTTTGCGGCGCTCAACGTCGCCAACGGCACCTTCCTCTCGGCCGCCCAGTCCACGGCCGACTTCGCCAACCAGCTGAACGTCAACGGCAGCTTCGCGCTGCAGGATCTCGGCCGCATCAACTTCAACGGCAACATCGCCTTGGCGGCGGACGCGACCATCAGCGTCCCGGCCCCGCAGGCCTTGTTGGTGTTCCGCGGCGGCGTGAGCGGCACGGGCGTCGTCACCAAGGATGGGGCTGGCACGCTGTGGTTCGGTAACGACACGGGCTTCGCCTCGCCGACCGGCTGGGG
>RFQN01000268.1 GCA_009924965.1 Verrucomicrobiota bacterium | reverse complement strand
GAGGCAGAATTCACTTTCAGGTTTGGCTGCGATGTGGGAGGGTGCGGGGTCGTCCATGAACATCTTCACCGCCGATCTCGCCCTGGCCATCTCGCGGCTCACGCTGCTGATCGCTTTGGGGTGGTTCCTCGCCCAGCGCGGTTGGGTCGGCCCACAGGCGCGTCAGCCGCTCATGCGCTTGGTCATCTGGGTCTTCTTCCCGGCGATGATCTTCGACCGCGTCTGCGGCAATCGGCTGATCAATTCAGGCGGTACCACCTTGCTCTACCTCGGTGTCGGGTTTGGCATGATCGTCGGCGGCATCTTGGTCGGCCGCCTCGCGTCGGTGCTCCTGCGCTTCCCTGAGGGCAATGCCCGGCGCACATTCAGCTATTCGGCTGGCATCAATAATTTCGGTTACCTCGGCATCCCGGTGACCGCCGCGCTCTTCGACCGCGATGTCGTCGGCGTTCTCATGGTGCATAACGTCGGCGTCGAGGCGGCGGTCTGGACCTTCGGGGTCGCATTCCTGTCTGGCGGTTCTGGGCTCAAGGGACTCAAGAACCTCGCCCAGCCCATCCCGCTGGCGCTGGTGGCCGCCTTAATCGTCAACTTCGCGGGTCTAGGTGAGACCGCCCCGGCCAAGTTCGCGGCCCAGTTCTGCCATGCCGTCGGCGAGTGCGCGATCCCGGTCGGGACGATCCTGACGGGCATCTTCCTGCATGAAGTCCTGAAGGGCTATCGCTTCTTCGCCGAACCCCGCGTGAGTCTCGGGATCATCTTGGTGCGCGGGGTCGTCATCCCGGTCCTCTTGCTGGCCATCGCCGCGTGTTTCATCCCGGATCCGGCCTTGCGTAAGGTCATGATGGTCCAGGCCGCCATGCCGGCGGGCATCTTCAGCTTCCTCATCGTCGAGATGTACCAAGGCGACGTGCAGGTCGCCCTCCGCTGTTCCGTCCTGACCATGGTGCTCTGTCCCGTGGTCACGCCCCTCTGGCTCTACCTGGGTTCACGCTGGCTCGCGCTGGCGGCCTAAGTGGGACTGCCCTTTACAGGTCCTCGGCAACGCCTAGCATCCAATCCCGTTTGAGGTACGCCTTTTCCATTCTGCTCGTCGCCTGGCTGACAGGTTGCACGACGTATGTGCAGCGCGCGCAAAGCGTCCGCCAAGCCAATGTGGCCGGCGACTATGAGATGGCTGCGACCGTATCGTTGGCGCAGGCGGAGGGTTCGTCCAACGACGCCTTGATCTGGAAACTGGAAGCAGCTTCGGCGCTGCGGGCCCAAGGCAAGTTGACGGAAAGCGCGAAGGTCTTGGAAGAAGTGGAGTTGCTCCTGCGGGCCGAGGAGGAGCGTCCGGATTTTTCGGTCAGCGGCGAGACGTTGTCGGCCTTCACGAACGAGTATTCCGCGGCCTATCGCGCCAAGCCTCAGGATCGCCTGTATGCCTCGACCTACCAGGCCTTGAACCGGCTCGAGCTGGGGCAGGGGGCGGCCGCCCGCGTCGCCATGGCCCGCTTGCGTTTCGTGCAGGAGACGTTCGGTAACGGTGCGCTTTATGTGCAGGCACCGGCGAAGGGCAAAGCCGACGCCAAGTATGACGTCGAGAAGGCTTCGCGGGACGAGCGCACGCGCGCGACCTTGGGCGTCGTGGAGGACAACGCCGCGCAGCTCGGACGCGAGGGGAAATACGACGACGCCTTCAGCCATTGGCTGCAGGGCATGTTCTTCTTCCGCCTCGGTGCCGACGCCTCCGACCGCGAGAAGGCCCGCAAGGAGCTCCTCGCGGCGACGCAGCTCAACCCGCAGTGCGCGGCGTTCGCGGCCGACCTCAAGGAATGCGAAAGCGGCGTGCCGGCCGCGCGCATCGTCTATGTGGTGATGGAGACAGGGCTGGCCCCCGAATGGTATGAGCAACGCGTGGATATCCCGGTCTTCGTCACCTCGACCAATCTGCCCTACGTATCCATCGCCTTGCCGGCCCTGCGGCCTTCTTGGAGCGATTATAATCTCCGCCTGCAATTGGAAGGGAAGGATCAGTTGGTCGCGCCTGCCTCACGTCCCGACGCGCTCATCGCCAAGCATTTCGCCGCGGCCTTGCCTGCGGTGAAGGCGAGGGCTTTCACCTCCGCGGCGGTTAAGGCCGCCGCCTCTTATGCCCTCAATCGGGCCGCCGCGGAAAATGCCCGTCGGAGCAATGATTCCGGCGGTAATCTGCTCCGTGTCCTGACCCAAGCGGGTACGGCAGTCTATACGGTCGGCACGACCCGGGCGGATGTGCGTAACTGGACGGGATTGCCCGCCCGTTTCTCATTGGTTCGTTTGGAGGCCCCTGCGGGCGGCAAACTCACCGTCCCGGGCCATCCCGAGGCGACCTTGGTCCTGCCTGCG
>RFQN01000267.1 GCA_009924965.1 Verrucomicrobiota bacterium | reverse complement strand
CGGCATCCTGGATGACGATGAGGTTGTGCTGCTTGGCGAAGGCGACGACTTCCTCGAAGAACTTGCGCGTGGCGCAGGCGCCCGTCGGGTTGTTCGGGTAGTTAAGGACGAGCACCTTGGCCTTGGCCAGGATGTCGGCGGGAATGGACTTCAGGTCGGGCAGGAAGTTGTTCTCGGCCGTGAGCTTCAGGTTATGGACGAGGCCGCCGTAGTACTTGGCGTGCGTGCCGAAGACCGGGTAGCCCGGGACGGTCATGAGGACGTAGTCGCCCGGGTTGATGAAGCAGGCCGGGAGGATCGAGAGCGCGGCCTTGGAACCGATGGAGTGCAGGACTTCGGTGTCGGGGTCGACCGTCACGCCGAACAGGTTCTTCATGTAGCGGGCGGCGGCCTGCTTGAAGTCGGCGCCACCGTTGTCGGCGTAGCCGCGGTTCTCGGGCTTGGCGGCTTCGGTCTGGAGCGCCTTCACGACCTGCGGGAAAGCCATCTCGTCGGGCTCGCCGACGCCGAGGTCGATCAGGGCGACGTCCGGCTTCGCCTTCTTGGCGGCGGCCTTGGCGCGCTTGATCTTCTCGAACTTATAGATGGCGGTGGACTTGCCGTAATTGACGCCGCCGATGCGTTCGGCGAAGAGCTGCTGGATATAAGGGTCGGACATGGCGGGAGACCTCGAAAAAGAGGGACAAAACGGCCGATGGCAAGCGGTCATCGCCGTTACCCTTGCACCCGGGCCTTCCCGCTCCAGCCTAGGCCTATGGAAACCCCTGCTTCCCGCGGCTCCGTCGTCACGTTGGTCGGTTTGCTGGTCCTGACCCTCGGCCTCGGCGGCTTGGGTTCGCTCGCGACGGTACCGCAGATCCCGACCTGGTACGCCCAGCTGCAGAAGCCGGCCTTCAACCCGCCGAACTGGATCTTTGGTCCGGTCTGGACCACGCTGTATGTCCTCATGGCGGTCTCGCTCTGGCGCGTGTGGCGCTCGGGGCATGCGGACGCGCTCAAGACGAAGATCACGTTCATCCTAATGCTCGTGCTGAATGCGGCTTGGTCGCCGGTCTTCTTCCGGCTCCACCGCCCTGACCTAGCGCTCTGGATCATTTACTTCTACGTCGGTTCCCTCGCGCTGCTCATCCGCTACCTCTGGCGCCAAGACCGCCTCGCCGCCGCGCTCCAGCTCCCGCACCTCGCGTGGGTGCTCTTCGCGACCGCGCTGAACTCGGCCATCGCCCACCTCAATCAATAAACAGGCCCCGGTCTCCCGGGGCCTGCGTCATCGGCTCGGACCGCGCTTAGGCGTCGAGCTTGGTCCAGCGAGCGTTGGCCTTGGAGGACTTCACCGCGGCGGCCACGAAAGCCATGCCGGTGACGCCGTCGTCGATCGTCGGGAAGTCGTAGCCGCCCTTCGGGGCCTTGCGGCCCGCGAGGCGGTCGCGCACGGCTTCCGTGACGGAGCGGTAGATGTTGGCGAAGGCCTCGATGAAGGCTTCCGGGTGGCCGAATGGCGTGCGGGTGTACTTCTTGGCTTCAGGGCCGTTGTACGAGTTGCCGCGACGCCAGACCTGGCGAGGGGCTTCGGCGAACTTCACGGTCAGCTCATTCGGATGCTCCTGGTGCCACTCGAGCGAGGCCAGCGTGCCGTAGACGCGGATGTTGAGGTTGTTCTCGTCGCCCGTGGAGATCTGCGAGGAATGCAGGATGCCCTTCGCGCCGCCCTTGTAGCGGAGCAGCATGTTGGCGTCATCGTCGAGCGGACGTCCCGGGATGTAGGTGCTGAGGTCGGCGGCGACTTCGGCCAGCTCGAGGCCGGTGATGTACTGGGCGAGGTTCTCGGCGTGCGTGCCGATGTCACCGACGCAGTTCGACAGGCCCGAGAGCGTCGGGTCCATGCGCCAGTTGGAGATCTTGGTGTCCTTCTTGGACTTCAAGGCGGTAATCGCGTAGCCCTGCGGGTACTCGACGACGACCTTGTTGATCTTGCCGAGCTTGCCGGCGCGGACCATCGCGCGGGCTTCCTTCACCATCGGATAACCGGTGTAGTTATGCGTGAGGGCGAAGATGAGGCCGCTCTTCTTGGCGAGCGCGCGCAGCTGCTTGGCTTCAGCCAACGAGTAGGCCAGCGGCTTCTCGCAGACGACGTGGATGCCGGCCTCAAGGAAGGCCTTGGCCACGGGGTAGTGCATGTCGTTGCGCGCGACGATCGAGACGAAGTCGATGCGGTCCGGGCGCTTGGCCTCGGCCTTGGCCATCTCCTGGTAGGAGGCGTAGACGCGGTCGGGCTTGAGGAACAGGTCCTCACCGGAGAGGCGGGACTTCTCGGGGTCGGACGAGAACGCGCCGGCGACGAGTTCGATTTGGCCGTCGAGGGCCGCGGCCATGCGATGC
>RFQN01000266.1 GCA_009924965.1 Verrucomicrobiota bacterium | reverse complement strand
CTCGAGCAGGGCCCGCTGGACGTCTCCGCGCTCACCGCGAAGCTGAAGCGTCCGCAGGCGACGGTGAGCCAGCACCTCATGCGCCTCCGCGCACATGGGTTGGTCTCCGCCGAGCGCGTCGGCCGCGTCGCCCATTACCGCGTCGCCCACGCCGGGTGCCTCACGATCCTCGGCTGCATCCGAACCCATTTCGCCCGCTAAAACTTATGTCCTCCTCTCCTAAGATCCTCATCGTCGGCGGCGTCGCCGGCGGCGCCTCCGCAGCCACCCGCGCCCGCCGCATGAATGAACAGGCCCGCATCATCATGCTCGAAAAGGACGCGTACGTGTCCTTCGCCAACTGCGGCCTGCCCTACCACCTCGGAGGCGTCATCCAAGACCGCGCCAAGCTGCTTGTGGCCAAGCCCGAGATGTTCAAGAAGCGCTTCAACATCGAGGTGCGGGTGCGCCAGGAAGCCCTAGCCATCAACCGCTCCGCCAAGACGGTCCGCATCCGCGACCACGTCGCCGGCACCGAGTACGACGAGTCGTATGACAAGCTGATCCTAGCGCCCGGCGCCGCCCCGCTGATGCCCGAGGTCCCCGGCGTGCGCGCAAAAGGCGTGCATGCCCTGCGCAACATCGAGGACATGGACCGCATCCTAGGTCAGCTGCCCACCGTCCGCCAAGTCGCGGTGGTCGGCGCTGGCTTCATCGGCCTCGAGGTCGCTGAACAACTCAAGGAACGCGGCTTGCCCGTGACCCTGATCGAGCGCGGCGGGCAGGTCCTGCCTCCTCTGGACGGCGAAATGGCCGAACCGCTCCGCCGGGAACTCTTGCGTCACGGGGTCACGCTGATCTCTGGCTCTGGCTTCACGGGCATCCAAGAGGCGAACGGACAAGCGACCGGCGTGATCCTAGAGGACGGCCGAGTCGTCGCCGCGGACCTCGTCATCCTGGGCCTGGGCGTACGCCCGTCCAACCAGTTGGCGGTCGCGGCCGGCTTGCCGATCGGGCCGACCGGCGGCATCCTGACGGACGCTTATCAACGGACGCCGGACCTCGACATCTATGCCGTCGGCGACGCCGCGGAGTACCTGCTCGGAACCACCGGTCAACGCGGCCGCGTCCCGCTGGCCGGCATCGCCAACCGCACCGGTCGCCTCGTGGGCGAGCACGCCGCGACCGGACAGTCCGCCCTCGCGCCTGCCGCTTGGGGCACCGCCATTATCAAGGTCTTTGGCCTGGGGGCCGGCATTGCGGGGGACTCCTTGAAGTCGGCCCTGAAACGCGGCGTGCAGGCGCGGGCGGTGCACATCACTGCCAATCACCACGCCGGCTATTATCCTGGCGCGAAGTCCCTCACCCTTAAACTGGTCTATGAAGCTGGCACCGGACGCATCCTCGGAGCCCAAGCCGTCGGGGCCGCGGGCATCGATAAGCGCCTCGATGTCGTGGCCTCGTTCCTCCACTTCGGCGGCACCGTCCGCGACCTCGCCCAAGTCGACCTCGCCTACGCCCCGCCCTTCGGTTCCGCCAAGGACCCGCTCCATATGGCGGCCTTCGCCGCGATGAACGACTTGGATGGCGCCGCGCCAGTCATCCCGCCGGACGCTGACCTGAGCGGTTTCCAAGTCGTGGATTTGCGTGAGGCGGACGAATGCGCTGAACTGCCGCTCAGCGGGGCGGTCCATGCCCGGAACATTCCGCTCAACAGCCTGCGTGAACGCCTAGGCGAGCTCGACCGCTCGCAGCCGACGGCGGTGCTTTGCCACAGCGGACTCAGGGCGCACATCGGCACGCGCATCCTTCGACAGAACGGCTTCAACGCCGTCAATGTCTCCGGCGCCGCCTATGTCCGCGACCTCGCGCTCAACCGCACCTTCACCGCCGCTGCGGCGTCCGCCTGCGGGGCGACCAAGGCGTGCGGGGCTCCGGCCATCACCGCCGATCGCCACGATGAACTGCATCCGTTGAACGTCATGGCGGAGGCCACCACGGGCGCCTTGCTGCTCGACGTGCGTTCACCGGCGGAATTCCGCTCGGGCCGCGTGCAAGGGGCCGTCAACCTACCGCTGGAACGCGTGGAGGTCGCGACGGTCCGTGCGTTGCTGCAAGGCCGCGAGCAAGCCACCGTGCTGCTGCTCTGCGCCTCGGGCGGCCGTGCCCGCACCGCCGCGCAACGCTTGGCTAACAGCGGACTCAAGACGCTCGTCGTGCAGGGTGGCACGAATTCGTGCGCTCAGGCAGGCCTACCGATGGATAAGGACGCCGGCGGGGCCATCTCCGTCGAACGTCAGGTCCGCATCGCCGCCGGCTCGCTCGTCCTCACCGGCGTCGTCCTCGGCACTTGGGTGCATCCCGGCTTCTACGGCCTCAGCGGCTTCATCGGTGCAGGCCTCGTCTTCGCCGGCGTCACCG
>RFQN01000265.1 GCA_009924965.1 Verrucomicrobiota bacterium | reverse complement strand
TGCGGGCGGACGGCAAGGAGCCAGTCGTCAAAGGCATCGCCTGGGTACAGGGTGAAGCCGACGCTAAGCACGAAGTCTCCGCCCAGCGTTATCCTGCGACCTTAGCCTTGCTCCGACAGCGTCTGATCGCGGACCTCAAGCTGAAGGCCGACGTGCCTTTCGCCTATGCGCAGGTGCTCCCGGCGGCCGGGGATGTTCCGCGCTTCGTTGCACGAGACCTCCTGCGTCGTCGCATGGCTGAGGCTGACGGGGCCTCGGGACATACGGACGCCGTCCCCGGCCTCCGCATGGTTAAGACTGATGGTTTCAGCGTCCTCGCGGACCACGTCCATTTCGATACCGCCGGCCAGCTCAAGCTGGGCGCGGCCCTCGGCGCAGCCTTGGCCAAGTAGGCCCAGCGGAAAGCAGGGCGGGGCGTTTGCCTTCTCCCGGATTCCTGCCTCCGTGCGTGGGCATGTCCCGCTTCGACGTCGTCCGCGCCCGCATCGCTCCCGCCCGGGAACGTCTGCTCGCCCATCCCCTGTATGCCCGCATGGATTCGTTGGCGGATGTGCAACGCTTCATGGCCTCGCACGCCTTCGCCGTCTGGGATTTCATGTCGCTGCTCAAGCGCCTCCAGCGCGAACTCACCTGCGTCGACGTCCCTTGGGTGCCCGTCGGCGATGCGGAGGTCCGTTTCCTGATCAACGAAATCGTCTGCGGGGAAGAGTCGGACGTCGACCCGCGCGGCGGGCGTATTTCGCATTTTGACCTCTACCTGCGCGCGATGGACGAAGCCGGGGCGGATAGTTCGGCCGTGCGCCGGGCCTTGGCCTCCGTGCGGGCGGGCGGCTCGACCCGCGAGGCGTTGCAAGCGGCGGGTGTGCCCTCGGCGGCCGCGGCCTTTTCAGGCGGGACGTTCGCCTTGGCGGCTGCGGGGAAAATCCATGAAGTCGCCGCAGCTTTCACCTTTGGTCGCGAAGACCTCATCCCCGACATGTTTCCGGAACTCGTCGGCCGCTTGAGCCGCCAGCACCCGGGGCGCTTGGATACCTTCCGTTACTACCTGGAGCGCCACATCGAAGTCGACGGTGGGCATCATGGCGCCATTTCGCTGCGGATGGTCGAGCTCCTCTGCGGGGACGATGATCGCAAGTGGGAAGAAGCCGCCCAGGCCGCCCAACAGGCCATCGAGGCCCGTCTGCAGCTCTGGGACGGCATCGTCGCCCAGCTAGACGCCGCGAAGTAGGCCGCTTAGCGGGCTTGGTAGCCCTGCCAGACCCATTCGAGCGCGGCGGGCAGGAGCTGGCCGCGGGCCGGTCCGAGGCCGTGGCCGGCGTTTTGACAGAAGACGTATTGGTAGTGGTAGCCCTTTTCCTTGAGCACCTTCGCCATGCGGTGGTTGGCCTCCACCCAGTCGTGCATCCCGTCGCGCATCACGTTGGGGTTGTAGTTGTCGCGGTCGCCCACGGCCATGTAGAGGCGGATCGGCTTCACCGGGCTCTGCGGGATGAGGGAGTCATGGAAATCCCACGCGCCGCCGGGCGTCTTCGGGTCGAACGGCCACTGCTGGTTCACGAACGTGCCCGACAGCGTGAGCACGCGGCGGAACCATTCCGGGTGGTACCAAGCCATGATGAGGGCGGCGGAGCCACCGGAGCTCGTGCCCATCGTCGCGCGGCCATCGGGGTCGGTGGTGAACTTCACGCCATAGTTCTTTTCGACCTGCGGGAGCACCTCGAGCTGGATGAATTCGGCGAACAGGCCCGACATCGTGTCGTACTCCTTGCCGCGTTCATGGCCTTGGGCGTCGCCGCCACCATTGGCGATCATGACCGTGATGACGGGCGGGATGCGCTTCTGCGCGATGAGGTTGTCGAGGATGCGGCAAAGCCCGAGGTCGGGCTTGCCCATGCCAGGGCCGTCATGCGTCACGAGCAAGGGCGCGGCCGTGCCCGGCACGTATTGCGCGGGGATGTGCACCGTGATGGTGCGCTTGTAGTCGATGGTATGCGTCTCGACGATGAGGGTCTTCGGGTTCTTGGGGTCGGGCGTGCCGAACTCCTTGCGGGCGATGCCGGGGTTGAAGCGTTGGCAGTCCTTCGAATCCATCTGGAACTGCTGGACCTTGCCCTGCGGCACGCCTTCGACCGACTCCACCACCGAGTTCCACACCGGCTTGATCTTTGGATTTCCCAAGGCGCGTTCCGCCATGATCTTCGATGCCCGCAGTTGGTCACGCCGGTGGACCAGATACACCGTCGAGGCAAACCGGGTCAGAAACGTTGCCTCCTCGCAGGCCGAATCTCCGCCCCCGACCACCACCAGCGGCTGGTTCCGAAACATCGGTAACGCCCCGTCACACGTGGCGCAGTAGGTTACCCCTTTGGTCTCGAGCTCCTTTTCGCCGGGAGCATCGAGATG
>RFQN01000264.1 GCA_009924965.1 Verrucomicrobiota bacterium | reverse complement strand
GCCATCCTCATCGACTGCCCGCCGGCCCTCGGCATGCTCTCGATGAACGCGCTCAGCGCCTCGGACTACCTCTTCGTGACGCTGCAGACGGAATACCTCGCGATGGAAGGCCTCGGCCAGATCGTCGGCGTGGTCGACCAGCTCAAGGCCGCCGGCGCCACCGACCGGCTCGCCCTCGGCGGCATCGTGATGACGATGTACGACGTGCGCACCAAGCTCTCCCGCCAAGTCGTCGAAGAAGTGAAGACCCACTTCCCGGAACTCGTCATGGAGACCATGATCCCGCGCACCATCCGCCTGTCGGAGTGCCCGAGCCACGGCCAGACGATCTTCCAGTACGACGTGCACTCGCCGGGCGCCGTGGCTTACGACGCGCTCGCCAAGGAATTCGCCAAGCGCTTCGCGCTGAAGTGAGCCCGGCGGCCTCACCTCGCGTCCGCGCAGTAGCCGACTTCGCGGAACTCTTGGCCACTCCGTTCGCCGGCGACGTCAACGCGCTCTGCTGGGAACGCACGCTCCCGGGCGACTTCGCCGAGGTCATCGAACAGCTCGGGCCGGGCCAAGGCATCGAGGCGTTGGCGGACGAACGTCTGACGGCCTTGACGCTCAACCCGGCGGGCCAACGCGCCGCGGCCGCGATGCTCGCCGACCAAGCCCTGCTCCGGGCGCATGACCTCGCCCCTTCGCTGAACTGCATCCACGACTGCGTCCGCGGGCCGAACGCCGGCCTCGTCCCGACTGACGTGACTTCCTTTCACGTCGACAGCGCGCCGGTCGAAGTCGACACCTGGCTCTGCACCTACCATGGCGCCTGCAGCGAAGGGCTCGCGAACGAGGAGGCCCAGCGCAAGGTCGACGACCCCGCGATCCGCACCGCCTTGCTCCAAGAATATGGCGGCCCCGACGACGCCGGCTTTGCGGAGTTCCTACACGACCATTGCTACGACCTGCACTATGCGCCGAAACCCGGCGCACGCCCCTACCCTTTTGGACGCTTCTCGCTCTGGCGCATCGCGACGCAATGGCCCGGCAGTCCGGTCCTGCCCTGCATCCACCGCGCCCCTGAAAACCATCCAGGCGCACCGCGGCTTCTGCTCATCAGCTGAGAAAGCGTCGGTATCGGCCGTGCAGGTTTGACGAACCCGCCCGTCCGCACTCGATAGCGGGATGTCCGTTCAGCCACGCCGTGCCCTGACCGGCGTGCCCGCGCACGCTTGGGCGCCCGTGGCTTGCTCAGAGGGCGCCGCCCACGGCGTGATCGTCCTGCTGGCCTCCAACCTCGGCGCCGCCGAGACCCTAGCGGAGGAGACCGCGCAGCTCCTCACCTTGCTGCACGGCGCGCAACCCGTGGCCCGCACGCTGACCGAGGCCGACGCCGCGGTGCCGGCCTTCGAGGCCGACTGCGACCTGCTCGGGGTGCTGTCGCTGCTGCGCCACGGTGGCCATGATACGAAACGGCCCCTCCTCATCGCCTGCACGCCGGGTTCGCTGACACGACGGGCGCCCGCCCCGGAGGCCGCCGCCCGCGCCGAGATGGTCATCCGCAAGGGCGACACGCTCGAGCTGCGCGCCTTCGCCCAGCGCTTGGCCAATGAGTTCGGCTACGACCACGAAGCGCTCTGCGAGCAACCCGGCGAATACGCCCTGCGCGGCGGCATCCTCGACGTCTACCCGCTCAACGCGCAGATGCCCGTGCGCATCGACCTCTTCGGCGACAAGGTCGAATCCCTCCGCCCCTTCGACCCAGCGACGCAACGCAGCGAAGGCGAAGTCGACGGGCTCGTCATCTGCGCCCCGCGCGACGACTCTGGCCAAGCCGCCGAAGCGCCCTTCTGCCGGCACCTCCCGGCGGAGGCCTTGATCGTGAGCGTCGACCGCTCCCACGAGGACGTCTTCTGTGCGGAACTGCATGCGTTGCCGCTCGCCCAACTCATTCTGGAAGAAACCGACGAAACCCCCGCCGGCTACGAGGGCACGTCATTGGAATGCCAGCCGGCCGAGGCCCTGCTCATCGGTTCGGCCACGGAAGGCAGCGAGCATCGGCCCGCCCTGCTGCGTTCCGCCGCAGCCTTGGCCAAGGACGGCCGCCCCTGCCTGCTCACGGGCGACACCGAAGGCTCGGTCGAACGCCTGGTCACCGAAGTCAAGGTCGCGGCAATCCGTGGCTTCAAGCCACGCGTCTGCGCCGGCCGTTTCGGCGGCGGCCTGCTCCTCGCGCCCGGCAAGTTGCCTGGACTCCTGAAGGACGGCTTGGTCCTGCTGACCGAACGCGAGCTCTTCGGCCGCCGCAAACGCCCGCTCGCCACGCTGCCGCGCCGCCGCACCGCCGTGCGCGCCGCGGTCGGCCGCGCGCTCGATTTCGGCGAACTCGCCGACGGCGACGCCTTGGTGCACGTCACCCAAGG
>RFQN01000263.1 GCA_009924965.1 Verrucomicrobiota bacterium | reverse complement strand
TGGGGGGACTGCTTCAGCCTAAGTCAGGTGGCGGGTGGGGCGAGTTCAAACAGCCCCCCTTGACTCTGCCTGCAGACCCATAATGTGAAAGGCATGATCCACCTCACCGAAGCCGCCGCCCAACAGGTCCGTGCTTTGCATGCCCAGCAGGCCAACCCGGAATCGTCGCTCCGCGTCCTCATCGAGGCCGGTGGCTGCTCCGGTTTCGAGTACGGCATGGCCTTCGACGTCCGCAAGGACGGCGACCAGGAATTCGAAAGCCAAGGCCTGAAGATCCTCATCGACCCCGCCAGCCTCGCCTACCTCAACGGCTCGACGATCCACTTCGACGACGGCCTGCACGGCAAGGGCTTCGAAGTCCGCAACCCCAACGCGACCAGCACCTGCGGTTGCGGCAAGTCTTTCAGCTAACCCCATGAAAACCCCGATCCTGCTCACCGCTGCCCTGCTCGCCGTCCTCAGCGTCGTCGCCGCCACCGCCCCTTCCGAAACCAAACCCATGCCCAAAGCCGAATCCACCCCTTCGAAAGTCCCGCAAGTCCTCGTCACGCTCGACGACGGCAAAGGCGGCGTCGGCAAGCCTCAGCTCGTCGACAAGGTCGTCCGTTCCGACGCCGAGTGGGCCGCGCGCCTGACGCCGGCCCAGTACGAGATCTGCCGCGCCAAGGGCACGGAGCGCCCGTTCTGCGGCACCCTGCTCGACAACCACAAGACCGGCACCTACCACTGCGTCTGCTGCGACCTCCCGCTCTTCTCGTCCGACGCCAAGTTCAATTCCGGCACGGGCTGGCCGAGTTTCTTCCAGCCGGTCTCCAAGGAGAACGTCGCGACGATCTCCGACCGTTCACACGGCATGGTGCGCACCGAGATCCTCTGCGCCCGCTGCGATTGCCACCTCGGCCACGTCTTCGAAGACGGCCCGAAGCCGACCGGCCTACGCTATTGCCTGAACTCCGAATCGCTGAAGTTCAAGGAACGCGCCGGCGAGAAGAAGTAAGCCGACTTACTTCTTCTTAGCCTTGGTCTTGACGGCCGCCTTCTTCACCGGGGCGGCCTTCTTCTTGGCCACGGCCTTCACCGGCTTCTTGGCGGAGGGCTTGACCGACTTCTTGGCGACAGCCTTCTTCGCTACCGGCTTGGCGGCGGCCTTAGCCGTCTTCTTGGCGGCGACCTTCTTTACCTTGGCTGCGGCCTTTTTCGCCACCGGCTTAACGGTCTTCGCAACGGCCTGAGCCGCAACGGGCTTGGCCTTGGTCGGAGCCGGCTGGAGCTGCGCGCGCTCTTCGGGTGAGCCCTTCACGAACTTCCACAACGTGGACTTGAGGTTCTCGAAGCCTTCGCGGGAGTAGCAGGAAATCGGCACCACCAGGGCGGGCACCTTCTCGCGGAACTTCGCGAGGTTGGCGGCGGCTTCGGGCAGATCCATCTTGTTGGCCACGACCAGACGAGGCTTGGCGGCCAGGATCGGCGAATAAAGGGCCAGCTCGCGCTCCAAGATGCGGAAGTCATCCCAAGGCTTACGGTTTTCGCTGCCGGCCATGTCCAAGATGAAGACGAGCAGCGTGCAGCGCTCGATATGGCGGAGGAACTGATGGCCGAGGCCGCGGTTTTCGTGGGCGCCTTCGATGAGGCCCGGGATATCCGCCATGAAGATGCGGCCGAAGGTCTCGGGGTATTCGATCACACCGACGTTGACGTGCAGCGTGGTGAAGGGATACGGCGCCATCTTCGGACGCGCTGCCGTGAAGGCATTGGTGAGGGTCGACTTACCGGCGTTGGGGTAGCCCACGAGGCCGATGTCCGCGATCGTCTTGAGGACGAAGCGATACGTGCCCGACTCGCCAGGATAACCCGGGGTCGTGCGGCGGGGCGCTTGGTTGACCGAGCTCTTGAAGTTCATGTTGCCCAAGCCGCCCTTACCGCCCGCGAGGATGACCACGCGTTCGTTGTGCTCGGTCAGTTCGGCCAACAGGCGGCCCGTGACGTCATCGACCACCTGGGTGCCAGGCGGGACGCGGAGGATCAAGTCTTCGCCATCGGGACCGGCGCACTGGCGGCCCATGCCGGGCGTGCCGTTGCGGGCGCTGCGGTGCGGCTGCCAGCGGTAGGCCTGCAGGTCGCCCTCGTTGCGGTCGCAAAGCAGGACCACATCGCCGCCCTTGCCGCCGTTGCCGCCGTCGGGTCCGCCCTTCGGGATGAACTTCTCGCGACGGAAGCTGACGCACCCGTGCCCACCGGCTCCGGACTTCAGGATGACTTTGGCTTCGTCGATGAACATGCCCCTAAAGTAGGGCCTCGCCGCCTCGCAGGGCGAGGAGGAAAGCGTCGGACCCGCCTAAACTCAGCGTTCCAGTCCGCGGGAACGGCGCAACCAACGCTCCAGCGGGGCGAAGAAGACGAGGTCCGCCAGCAGGCCGACCAGCATCACGA
>RFQN01000262.1 GCA_009924965.1 Verrucomicrobiota bacterium | reverse complement strand
GGTGCCCGAGGTGGGCGAGCCCAGCTGGGTGTTCTCGGCGACAGCCTCGACGAGTCCGGCGGCGGCGATGAGGCCATCCTTATCGCGGGTGGCAGGAGCGTAAGCGGGCGGCAACGTCGGCGTCTCGCTCGCGGTGCCGCGGGTCAACTGCAAGGCGGCGGCGGCGCCGGCGATCGCCAAGGCGACCAAGAGATAGCGTTTCTGGAACATAAGGTCAGAGATGGTTGGTATCGAGGAGGCTGGGGTCTTCGACGACGCGGCGGATGCGGCCGTCCTCCATTTCGGCGATGCGGTCGGCGAAGCGGAAGATGCGGTGGTCGTGCGTTACGACGACGACGCAGCGTTCGGGCGAACGGGAGAGGTCGCGGACCATCTGCATGATCTGCGCGCCGGTGTCCTTATCCAGGGCGGAGGTCGGTTCATCGCAGATGAGCAGCGACGGCTCATGGACGAGCGCCCGGGCGATGGCCACGCGTTGCTGCTGGCCGCCGGACAGCGCGTTCGGCCGGCCGTCTTCGCGGCCCTTAAGCCCGACCTTCTCGAGCATGGCCTGCGCCTTGGCGACCGCGACGTCGTGCGCGACACCTTGGATCAGCAACGGCACCATGACGTTCTCGAGCACCGACAGCGTCGGAATGAGGTTGAAGGACTGGAAGACGAACCCGAGGTGCTTGCGACGGAAGGTGGTGAGTTCCTCTTGGCTCAGGCCATCGAGGCGTTGCCCGAAGACCTCGACCGTGCCCGTCTGCGGGGTCAACGTGCCGGCGATCACGGAGAGCAACGTCGTCTTCCCGCAACCGGATGGGCCGACGAGCATGATGAGCTCGCCGCGGTTGGCCTCGAAGTCGGCCTGCTTCAGCGCGGTGACCTTGGTCTCCCCGTCACCGAAGAACATATCGATCCCGCGGGTGCGGACGGCGACGGTATGGGCGGCGTGGATGCTCATCCGCGGAAGACGGTGGCGGCATCGACGCGCGAGACCTTGATGATGCCGATGATGGCGGAGACCAGGCTGATGCCGAGCACCAGCGCGAGCGTGGCCCAGAAGATCTGCGGGAACATGACGAACGGCGGCATGCCCTTCTCGATCATCGCCCGGCCGATCGCTTGGGCCATCCCGACGCCGAGGCCGAAGCCAAGGAGGCCAGCGGTGAAGGCTTGGACGAGGAGCATGCGGGCGATGACGCCCATGCCGGCCCCCATGGCCTTGATGGCCGCGAAGTACTTCAGGTTCTCCAGGACGAAGGAGTAGAACGTCTGTCCGGACACCGCGATGCCAACGAAGAGACCCAGCGCGACGGCCGTGCCGAAGGAGAACGGGATCCCGGTATTCTTCCAGAACCACCAGAACGTGTTGCGGGCGAGGCTGCGGTCAGACCAGCTCCAGATGACCGTATCGGAAGTCCAGGCCTTAAGTCCCGTGTCCGCTTCGATGCGCTCGCAAAGCCGAGCCGGGTCGACGCCGGGCTGCGGCTCGACGAGCATGAAGCTCAACGTGCGGCGGGCACCGAGCGTGTATTGCTTCGTGCGGTCATACGTCGTGTAGACGAACGGCCCGCCGGTGAACGCGCGACGCACCTTGCAGATGCCCACGATGCGGGCCTCGAGGTCGTTGACTTCGAACGTGTCACCGACCTTGAGCGGGCTGACGACCTCCTTGCCGTCGGGGCCCTTGGTGACGCGCCCCATCAACTGCGCGCCCCACTCGTCGACGATGACGGTATTGGGCAGGCGGAGGTCCTCGATGCGGCCCTGCGAGAGAACGGCGGGGGCGCCGGCGAAGGTGTCGGCGTCGATGCCGACCATGGTGATCAGCTTGAAATTGCCGTCCTGCATGCGGGCCTGCAGGAAGGACGTGTGGAGCGGCGCGGCCCAGGCGACCCCGTCAACCGAACGCACGCGGTAGAGGTCCGTGTCGCGCATCGGCTTGGCGTCGTTGGCCTGCTCGACCATCGGGTCGCTCACCCAGATCGGCGCGCGGATGTTGTGCACCGGCGTATACGTCCAGCTCATGATGCCGAAGAAGACCGAAGTCTGCTGGGCCATCAGGAGCGCGGAGAACGCCAGGCCACAGAGGAGCATCGCCAGCTTGGCGCGATCTCCGAAGAGCATGTTCAGGGCGAGGCGATACATCGAAGGGACTGGCTGGCGACCGAGGAAGGCCGCGCGAGAGGCTTACTTAGCGGCCGGAGCGGTCGCAGTGGACTTGATCAGCAAGGTGTCCTTGAAGAAGGCCGGGCCCCAAGGGGCGTTGACCGACCAAGCGAGGACGAGCAAGCCGAGGGCGATCGTGAAGCAACGCACGACCTTGGAGCGGTCTTCGCTCTTCGCGCCGGCGTGCAGCAGGCCAACCGCGCCGAGGGCGAAGATCACGTGGAACCAAGAGATGTTCCGGGCACCGTCCTGGAGGAGGGCGAAGAGACCCACCACGAGGTTGATGTCGACCAAGACCGCG
>RFQN01000261.1 GCA_009924965.1 Verrucomicrobiota bacterium | reverse complement strand
AAGAAGTCCTCCAGCAAAGCCGCCAAAGCGCCCGTGAAAGCGAAGGCGACCACCAAGCCTGCGCCCAAGGCCGTGGCCAAGCCGACCAAGCCCGTCGCGAAGACCCCAGTCAAAGCCGCGCCTGCCGCCAAGGCCGCCGCCCCAAAGGCCGCCATCAAGCCGACCCCGGCTCCGGCCAAGCCCGTGGCCAACGTCAAGGCCGCCGCGGTGACCGCCAAGGCTCCCGTCGCGAAGGTGCCGGCCACCGCCGCCAAGCCCGCGGCGCCGAAGGCGGGCAAGACCGTCGTGCCGCAGAAGCCCGCGCCGGCCCTCAAGCCGCCGACCCCTTCCATCACCAAGGACGTCAACGAAAAGGTCCAACAGCTCGTCGTCCTCTCGAAGAAGAACGGCTTCGTCACCGTCCAGAACATCAACGAGGTCATCCCCGACAGCGCCACCGACCCGGAGCTGATCGAGAACATCATGAACATCCTCGACAACCTCGAGATCAAGCTGCTCGACGAAGACGAAGTCGAAACGTACCAGCGCAAGATCGACGAGTCCGAGGAAGAAGCCGCCCGCGTGGTCCCGGCCGACGCCCCGTACGACCCCTTCAACGTCTACCTGAAGCAGATGGGCCATAAGCCCTTGCTCACCCGCGAACAGGAAGTCGAGATCTCCAAGCGCATCGAGGATGCCGAACTCCGCGCCCAAGAGTTCCTCTTCTCCTGCTGGCTCACCCTCCCCTACCAGCTTGACCTCGCGCTCAAGGTCCTGCGCAAGGAAGAACGCTTCGACAAGGTCGTCATCGACAAGAAGGTCGAGTCCCGCGACGCCTATTACAAGATGCTGCCCAAGGCCACCGAGGAGTGCACCAAGCTCCAGGTCCGGCTCGACAAGGGTTGGCAGAAGTACCTCGACGAAGCCGATGAAGCCAAGCGCTCGAAGGCCCGCGAGGCCTACCGCAAGCTCGAGCTCGCCGGCAAGGAAGGCTGCAAGGACATCCTCCGCAAGTTCTGCTTCAAGATGAAGCTCTTCGAGGAATGGCTCGAGCTCCCCGAGCTCAAGGCCGACCTCGAGGACTGCCGCAACCTCGTCGAACCCGCGCCAGTCATGCGCGGCCACGTCCGCGCCAAGCTGGCCCGCAAGCCCGAGATCTCCGCGACCCGCGCCAAGGAAGTCGAACGCCGCTGGCGCCTCCTGCCTTCCGAGCTCCTCCACCTCGTCCGCAACGTGCGCAAGCACATGGACGAAGCCCAGAAGGCCAAGACCGAGATGGTCGAGCACAACCTCCGCCTCGTCATCTCCATCGCCAAGAAGTACCAGAACCGCGGCCTGCTCTTCACCGACCTCATCCAGGAAGGCAACATGGGCCTCGTGAAGGCCGTCGAGAAGTTCGAATACCGTCGTGGCTACAAGTTCTCGACCTACGCCACCTGGTGGATCCGTCAGGCCATCACTCGCTCCATCGCCGACCAGGCCCGCACCATCCGCATCCCGGTCCACATGATCGAGACGCTCAACAAGGTGATGCAGGTCCAGAAGCAGCTCACGCAGGAACTCGGCCATGAGCCGACCGCCGAAGAGGTGGCCAACGAGATGAACATGGCCATCGACCGCGTGCAGCAGATCATGAAGATGGCCCAGCAGCCGATCTCGCTCCAATCGCCGGTGGGCGACGGCGAGGACACCTCGCTCGGCGACTTCATCGAAGACAAGTCCGCCGAAAACCCCTCCGATACGGCCTCCACGCGCCTCCTGCGCGAGAAGATCGACTTCGTCCTGCGCTCGCTCGCCGAACGCGAAAAGGAAGTCCTCATCCTCCGGTTCGGCCTGCTCGACGGCGTGCAGCGCACGCTCGAAGAAGTCGGCCGCCACTTCAAGGTGACCCGCGAACGCATCCGCCAGATCGAAGCCAAGGCCCTCCGCAAGATGCGTCACCCGACGCGCATGCGCCAGCTGCAGGGCATGTTCGAAGGCGAGCTGGACACGTCCGGACCGGGCTTCGACCAGTTCATCGACGCGGAGACCGCCGCCGAAAAGTCGGCCGAACCGACCGCGCCGAGCGCCACGCTCGAAGCCTTCCGCCTCAAGGGCAACGAGCCCCACGACCCGAACCGTCTGTGAGCCGTGCCGCCTGCCTCGCCGCCGGCCTGCTCCTCGCAGGCTGCGCGCTCGAAGAGCCTGCCCAACCCACCATCGTCGCTCCCGGCGGTGACTTTGCCCGTCCTGTCGGCACCAGCCGCAACACCCGCGTGGGCTCCATCGGACGCAGCCCATCGCCCACCGGCCCGCAACTGCTCCAGCTGACACGGACGGCCGCCGAGCTTTCGCTGAAGAAGGAAGAGCTCGTCGTGAGCCGCAACCGTGCGCTGCAACCGACCGCGCTGCTGCGCATCGTGGAGATCCGTGGCATGGCGGCGCTCGCGGTCATCCTCCGTGGCCAACCAGTTCCGGACGACGAAGTCGTGCTGCCGTCCAG
>RFQN01000027.1 GCA_009924965.1 Verrucomicrobiota bacterium | reverse complement strand
GAGCGGCAGCCCGTCGACGTGAAGTTCCCTGCTTAAGCCGTCCAGGCATCGCGGCCGAGCAGGAAGCTGCACAGGCGATGGGCCGACCAGAGGCCGTCTTCGTGGAAGCCGTAGCGCTGCCATGCGCCGGCGAAATGCACGCGCGCGCCCGGGCGTTCGTTGAGGGCTTGGACTTGGCCTTGCGCCGCGAGGGCTTCGAGCGAGAAGAGTGGGTGTTCGACCGGGATGGTCTGGAGCACCTGTTCGGCGGCGATCTTCTCGGGATGGTTGATCGTCACGAAATACGGCCGGTGCGGCGAGAGGCCTTGCAGCGCGTTCATCCAGTAATGCGTGGAGGTCGCCTCGCCGGTCGCCGTCCGCCAGGTCTGGTAGTTCCAAGCCGACCAGGCTAGCCGCGCCTTCGGCATTGGGCTCATGTCGGAATGCACCGTCGCGATGTTCTGGTTGTAGGCGAAGGCCCGCAGCACCGCTTGCTCGGTCGCATCGGCGTCGGCCAGCAGCGCGAGCGATTGGTCGGCGTGGCTGGCGAGGATCACGCGGTCAAAGGCCTCTTCGCCGGTGGCCGTGGCGAGGAGGACCTGCGTGCCTTGGCGCTGGACGGCATGAACGGCGGTACCGAGTCGGAGCTGCGCCGGGTGACGGTCGAGCAGGGCGCGCACATAGGTGCGCGAGCCTTGTACCGGCGTGAGCCACTGGTGCTGGGTGTCGAGTCCCAGGAAGCCGTGGTTATGGAAGAAGCGCAGCAGGGCGGCGGCGGGGAAGCCGAGCATCTTTTCCGGCGGCGTCGACCAGACCGCCGAACTCATCGGGACCAGGTAGAGCTCGAGGAAGTCGGCGCCGAGGCCGTGGCGGGCGCACCAGTCGCGCAGCGAGGTCGTCTCGGCCTCGGCCGACTGCCAGCCCGTCTTCGCCAGCTGGTTGAAGCGGTTGATCTGCAGCAGCAGGCGCCAGAAGCGCAGGCTGAAGAGGTTGCGTTTCTGGGCGAACAGGTGGCGGATGGATGACCCGCACCATTCGATGCCCGTCGGGTCATGGCGGACCGAGAAGGACATCGGCGCGTCTTTCCAGGCGACGCCCAACTCACGGAAGAGCCGGCAGAGGTGCGGGTAGGTCACCTCGTTGAACACCATGAAGCCGGTGTCCATGGGCTGCGTGGTGCCGGCTTGGGCGCCGGGTACGTCGATGGTGTGCGCATGGCCGCCGGGTCGGGTCTCCCGGTCGAAGACCGTCACCTCGTGGTGCGCGGAGAGGAATCGCAGGCAACCGAGCCCGCCGATGCCCGAGCCGATGATGGCGATGCGTTCACGCACGCGGCAGGCCTTCCTGTCGCGCTTGCTCCGCTTCGGCGTAGATGGAGTCGGGGACGCCCTTCAGCCCCCAGATCAAGCCCGTCCAGGAAAGGACCTTGAGCCCGTAGTAGGTCGGGTCGAATTCCCACCAATAGAATCCCTGCTTCGTGGTCGCCTGATAGCGGTGGTGGTTGTTGTGCCAGCCTTCGCCGAGCGTGATGAGCGTCAGGATGAAGGAGTTCCTGGATTCGTCCCCGGTCGTCTGGAAACGCTTCGTGCCCCACACGTGCGCCAGCGAGTTGATGCACGCCGTGCCATGGAAGAGCACGACGGTCGAGAGGATGCCCCAGACGAGGAGCTGCGGGCCATTGGTGTCGTAGCCGTGCGCGCCGAGCCAAGCGCCGGCGCCATAGGTCGCGCCGGCCGCGAGGAGCGGGATGAAGATGTCGAAGCGGTTGAGGAAGACCAGCTCGGGGTACTTCGCCAGGTCGGGGATCTTCGAGTAGTCCGTCGGGAAGTTCCGCTTGGAGGTGATCCAGCCGATGTGCGACCACCAGAAGCCGTCGACCACCGGCGAGTGCTTATCCTCTTCCTCGTCGGAGTGCTTGTGGTGGTGGCGGTGCGTGCAGGCCCACCAGAGCGCGCCGCGTTGCACCGCCAGCGCGGTCCAGACGGCCATCACGAACTGGAAGGCACGGGACGTGCTGTAGGTCTTGTGCGAGAAGTAGCGGTGCAGGAAGCCCGTGATGGCGAACATCCGGAAGAAGTAGAGGCCCACGGCCGTCCAGACGGCGATGGGGCTGGCGCCTACCCAGATGACGGCAAAGCAAGCGAGGTGCAGCAGGATGAAAGGGATCGAGCGCGGCCAATCGACCTTCTTGGGGGTGCTTTGCAGGGCCTCCACGCCTTCGGGGATGTAATCCGCGTCAAACCAGCGAACCAGGGAGCGGAAAAAGCCGCTTTTGACGGTGCTGACGGGTTGGGCGGGCATCTGGGGCCGAGTAAGTGGGCCTCGGGGTGTTTCGCAACTGCTTTGACCATTTAGCCCCGGGGGCCATCCTTGAGCGAACCGGTAGACAAATCCCCGTGCGGCCGTCGCTCCTCTCATAGTTCCTCATGTACGATGCCCATGCCGAGCAAGATTGGCGGGCCTGGTTTGCCGAACACGGCGCCCGGCTCCGCCTGATCGCGCGTCAGTGGACGCGCTCGGAGGCCGACGCCGACGACGTCCTGCAGGAGGCATTTGTACGCTTTTGGAAACATCAACGTCACCTGCCCGGTGACCCCAACGCCTTGGTCGTGACCTCGATTCGCCGGGCGGCCTTGGACCTGCATCGCCGGACGGACCGGCGGACCTTGCGCGAGCAGGTCGTCTCGGCGGACGCCGAAGCGGTCATGGACTTCGAACCCGAAGCCGACCCGCGGCTGCAGGCTTTAGCGCGGTCCTTGCCGTCCCTGCCCGCGGAGCAACGCGAAGTCGTCGTGCTGAAGGTCTGGGGGGACCTGACCTTCGAGCAGATTGGCGAACAACTGGCCATTTCGCCAAACACCGCCGCCTCCCGGTGGCGCTATGCCATGGAGGCGCTCCGTCGCCTCGTCACCGCCCGCACTTATGAATAACGAAGAAGACATCGAATCCGCCTTGCGCCGCCTGCGTCCGCGCGCGCCCAGTCCGGCGTTGGTCGGCGCCCTCGGCCGCGAGCTCGACGCCGCGCCCGCGTCGGGCCGCGGGGTCATCTTGCGCTGGGCGGCGGGGCTGTCGGCCGCCGCGGCCTGCCTGCTCGGCTTCCTCCTGTTCGGCCGTGCGCCCGCGACGGTAGCGCCCGCTTACCAGCTCGTCCGGGCGGAACAGCCGCCGGCGTCCGTCGACCTCTTCGATCCGGTGCGCCTGCAGGATGGTTCCTTCGTGCGCCCCGTCCGGGTGCGTTGGAGCAATGAGACGCATTGGGAGGACCAGCGCACCCATACCCGCCTCATCAATTACTCGCCCAGCGAGCAGTTCGGGCTGATTCCCTTGGAAACCTATTGAACAAATCCGCCCACCCGTTCCGCTTATTATTAATACTACGACCATGAACTCCCTCCGTCAGATCCCCCTGCACATGTTGCTGCTCGCCGGTTTGGTCAGCCCCTTGGCCGCCCAGGACAAGACGACCCCGGCGCCCCCGCCGGCCGCGGCCGCCAAGAAGACGGCCTTGGTTCCGCAGGCCTACATCGGCCTCTACGTGAACTCGCTGACCGAAGAGCTCCGCGGTAAGGCGGGCGTGACCATCCCTGACGGCATCGGCGTCAACGTCATCATCGTCGACCCCAAGGGCCCGTCGGCCGGCAAGGTCGAAGTCGGCGACATCCTGACGCGCCTCGACGACCAGGTCTTGGTGACCCCGGATCAGTTCCGCGCATTGGTGCGCATGCACAAGCCGGGCGATAAGCTGAAGCTCGTCGCGGTGCGCGACGCCGCCGTCCAGACCATCGAAGTCGAACTCACCGAGAAGGCCGTCGTCGAACGCACCACGCCCTCGGCCCGTGTCGCCGGCGCGCAGCCCTCGACCACGGTTACCCCAGGCACCAACGGCGCCAACCCGATGCGCATCACCGTGAACGGCCAGCAGATCGACTTGGGCAACATGCCCGCCGGCAACGGTACCGTCACGCAGGTCGGCCCCGGCCACGTCGTCATCATCGGCCCGAATCAAGGCCTGCCGCCGGAAGTGCTGAAGCAGCTCGAGGAAATGCGCGCGCGCGGTCTGCCCATCCCGCCGGTCGGCCCGCAAGGGTCGAACGTGCCTGACCAGGTTCCCAACGCGACGGGCGGCACGATGCACCAGCGCACGCAGTCGTTCAGCTTCAGCCTGGGCGGTCCCGGCGCGAAGAGCACTTCCAGCTCGGTGGCTTCGGATGCCCAGGGTACGGTCTCGCTCGAAGAGAAGGACGGCCAGAAGCATGCCGTGATCAAGGATGCGGACGGCAACGTGACCTTCGACGGCGACGTCACCACCGAGGAGCAGCGCGCCAAGATGCCCGCTGCGGCCCGTGACCGCCTCAAGTTGGTGGAAGGCTCCTCCTTCTCCATCCAAGGCCTCAAGCCCGGGAAAAAGGCGGATGGCGCCGCGGAGCCCGAAGCTCCCAAGAAGAAGCGCAACCCGAAGGAAGGCGCCTAAGCTTGCTGGGTGTCTTAAAAGAAGAGGCCTCCCGCGTGGGAGGCCTCTCTGTTTTCAGGCTTACTTCTTGGCCGCCGGTTCAGCGGGGGCTTCGCCTGAAGGCGGACCGTCCAGCGGGGGCGGGCCATCGAAAGGAGGCGGGCCGCCGAAGCCGCCCTTGCGCATGCCGGGGCCGCCTTCGCCGCCCCCAGGACCGCCCTTGCCGGGGCCGAAGCCGCCTTTGCCTTTACCACCCTTGGCCTGGCCGCCGGCTTGGCCGCCGAGGTTGGAATGGGGGTCGAGGTTCTGCTTGCTGAAGGAAGGGTCGGCCGTGCCCTTGTGTTTGCGGGGGATGAAGGGGTAGTCCTCGGTGAGGACGTAGTAGTAGGTACCCTTGGGGAATTCCGGGGTCACACCCGTGCGCCCGCCAAACTCGTCGAGGTCGCCCGAGCCAGCCACGTATTCAAAATCGAGGCCGAACGAGCCATCGGGTTTGCCGGTCGGGGTCGTCTGACCGTCGCCGCCGCGGTCGGCGGTCTTGAGGCGGTAGCTGCTCTTCATGCTCTTGAGCGGGCTCTTCGGGTCTTCTGGATTAGTGTAGGCGTAGACGGCATACACCGGGTAGCCGTCGGCGGCCCAACCCACGTGGGTCATCTTCTTTTCGCCGCCCGAAAGGCGTTCCAGGAGCAGGGTGGGGAGGCCGTGGTAGTGGTAGGCGCCGTTGGGCTGCACGTGGCCGTGGTTGTCGTCGAGGCCGAGGCCCGTCCGGATCTTGGGGGTCGTCCCCATCGTCTTGTTGCTGGTCAGCGCCTCATAGTGCCAAGGATTGCTGCGGTCGCCGTCGTTGTAGACTTCGGCGGTGCCCGGGTCGAAGACCACCCCGTTCAGGGCGACACCCCAAGCGGACATCATCCGGGCGGTCGAGCCGCCCTTCGAGGGCTGCGGGTTGGCCGGGACCTCGAGGTGGTATTTCTGCTCGGAGATGGCGTTCGGGTTGCCGCGGTTCGGGAACTTGGAAACCTTATGGTCTGGGATGCCGTTGGATTCGATGATGCGCTTGTCGCCCTTCACCGTGATCGTGACTTTATTCTGGGCCGGCGGCTCGGCGTCTGCCTTGTTCAGGGCCGGGCCGGTGGCCTTGACCTCGGGGGCTTTGGTGTCGGCCCCGTAGGATAAGGCGCTGCCCAAGAGCAGGGTCAGGGAGAGGGAGCGGAGGGGGTGCATGGCAGGGTGTTCTCGTTTAGTATACCCTAGGGGGGCTTAAGTGAAGATTAAGCCCAGAATAAAGGGCTGGGTGGTTGCCTTTCCCGCCTAAAACCCTCTTTTTCCCTGTATTATGGCCTCCACTACCGAAATCCTTTCCCGGTCCGTCGCTGGGATGAACGCCCTCGCCACGGTCTTCCTGGTGGTCGGCATCCTCCGCATCAAGGCCGGCGATCGCATCGGCCACGGCAAGGCCATGGGGGCTGCGGTGCTGACCTCGGCGCTCTTCCTTGCCCTCTACCTAGCCTCCAAGGTTCACCTTTGGGTGTCCCTAGGGAAGACCAACATCATCTATCGAGAAGGCACCAGCATGACTTGGGACAAGGTCGTCTATTACCTCATCCTCTTCCCGCACATCGCCCTGGCGATCGGGGTCACGCCTTTCATCCTCTGGGCGGTCAAGCTCGCCAAGGCCGGTCGCCTCGAGGAGCACAAGCGTCTCACGCGTTGGGTCTTCCCGGTCTGGCTCTACGTCTCGGTGACCGGGGTCTTGGTGTGGGCCTTCATGGAGTTCAGCGGCTCGCTCGCCGCCGTCGCGTCGAAGGCGCCCTGACCGAGATTTTCCCCTCGCCCGGCAAGGGGATTCGGGTTTCACTGCGCTCACGTTTATGGAGAGCACGGAGCGCACCGCCAACCCTCAGACCGAGAAGCTGATCCTCTGGAGCTGTTTCCTGCTGTTCTGCACCGTGCTCGGCTTCGTGTACTCGACGTATCAGGAAGAAGAAGAGCGCCTCGCTGCGATGCGCCTCAACGAGAAGCAGAAGGAAGATACTTTTAACGCCATTGAGCGTCAGCGCGAACAAACCGCGCGTTACATCGACCGCTTCACGCGCGACCCGGAATTCGTCCGCGACCAAGCGCGTGAACGCCTCGGCGTGGCCGAGCCCGGCGAAGTTGTCATCCGGCTGGATGGCGGCGCCGCCTTGGCGCAGCCCGCTCCACAGGCTAAGCCCGCGGGCCAGCGCTAAGCATCCTTGCTTGCCTGCAGGCCCTGTCGGGGGCATTCCTCTTTCATGTCCGCACGTAAGAAGGCACAAGCGACTTGGGGCGGCCGGTTCAGCGCCGGTCCCGCCGAATTAATGCTCCGCTTCGGGGAGTCGGTCTCGTTTGACCGCCGTCTCTGGGCGCAGGATATCCGTGGCTCCAAGGCGCATGCCACGATGCTGGCCAAGGTCGGCATCCTGACCGCGCGCGAATGCGCCGCCATCGTCAAGGGCCTCGACGGCATCGCCCGCGAGATCGCCGCCGGCAAGTTCGTCTGGAGCGAGTCGCTCGAGGACGTGCACATGAACATCGAGAGCGCGCTGACGAAGCGCGTGCCCGCCGCCGCCAAGCTGCACACCGCCCGTTCGCGCAACGACCAGGTCGCCACTGACGTCCGCCTCTGGATCAAGGACCAGGTGGCCGCCGTCGACGCCGCCCTCGTCGGCCTGCTCCGCGCGCTCGTCGACCTCGCGCAGGCGAACGCCGACGTCATCCTGCCGGGCTACACGCACCTGCAGCGCGCCCAACCCGTCTCCGTCGCGCACCACCTCCTGGCCTACGTCGAGATGTTCGCCCGCGACCGCGCGCGTTTCGCCGCCGCCGCTGCGTCCGCCAACTGGTGCCCGCTGGGTTCGGGCGCCATCGCCGGCACCACCTTGCCGATCCGCCGTGACATCACCGCGAAGCTCCTCGGCTTCGTCGACGCGAAGGGCCGCCCGCAGGTGACGACCAATTCGATGGACGCCGTCGCCGACCGCGACCCGGCGACGGAGTTCTGCTTCGCCGCCGCGCTCTGCGGCGTGCACCTCTCCCGCCTCGCCGAGGACATGATCCTCTGGTCCACCGCCGAGTTCGGCTTCGCGCGCATGCCCGATGAGTTCTCGACGGGGTCCTCGCTGATGCCGCAGAAGCGCAACCCTGATTCGATGGAGTTGCTGCGCGGCAAGGCCGCCCGTTTCCAGGCCGCGTTGACGCACCTGCTCACCCTGACCAAGGGCCTGCCGCTGACCTACAACCGCGACCTCCAGGACGACAAGCCGCCGCTCTTCGATGCGGCCGACCAGATCCTGCTCTCGCTCGACGTCGCCGCGGCCACCTTGCGCGGCACGACCTTCAACCGCGCGCGTTGCCTCGCGGCCGCTGCTGATCCCGCGCTCCTCGCGACCGACCTCGCCGATTGGTTGGTGCGCAAGGGCATGCCTTTCCGCCATGCGCACCATGCGGTTGGCCGCCTCGTCGCCCTCGCCGAGAAGTCGAGCGTACCGCTCGACAAGCTTTCCGACGCTGCGGCGCTCACGGCCGATGCCGCCTTCACGAAGGGTTGGCGCGAGGTCTTCAGCTTGCCGCGGGGTTTCGCCGCACGCGAGAACACCGGCATGCCGGGTCCGAAGGCCGTGGCTCGCGAGCTCGCCCGCTGGCAGAAGTCGCTCCGCTAAACGCGGATGAACGTCGGCCTGCTCATCGGCTCCTGCCTCACGGCCAGCCTGTCGCCGGGCCCGGCGGCCTTGTCGACCATCGAGACGTCGCTGCGCTACGGCAAGCGCCGGACTTTCTGGCACACCTTGGGCCTCGCGGTCGGTGAGACGCCGCACCTCTTCTTGGCGCTCTTCGGGACGCTCTGGCTATCCCGTCACCTCCCCTATGCCTTAGCGGTCATCGGTTGGGCGGGCGTGGCGTATTTCCTGTATCTGGCGATTGGACATATCGCGCGTCCACGGACGAGCTTGCCCACCGCCGTCGGCATCGAGGGGGGCGCCGGGAAACTGTTCCTACGCGGGGCTTGGGTGAACTTCTCCAATCCTAAGACCATCCCGTGGATGCTCGTCATCATTCAGGCCGCGGGCGTCCCAGCGGATCAGGTCGCTTGGTCGACGACGGGCGTCTTCCTGCTTTGCACGTTGGGGTCCGAACTTTCGGTCATGAGCTTCTACGCCTTGGTCGGCGATCGCTTGCGCGTCCGCTTGAAGGATGCGGCCACCATCCGCCTCGTCGACCGCGTGACAGGCGTGCTTTGGCTGACCCTCGGACTTTTGCTCGCCGGTCGCTTGCTTACTTCACCGTGAGCGAGCCGGTGAGGCGGATGTCCTCGGAGGAGGCGCCGACTTCGACCTTTTCTTCGCCGGGGAAGAGCGTGAACCCATGCTTGGACACGTCCCAGGTGGCGAAGGTGTCGGGCTTGTAGGTCAGCGTGACGACCTTGCTTTCGCCGGCCTTGAGCGCGACGCGCTGGAACGCGACGAGCTGGCGGTGCGGGCGCACGACCGGGCCGTGGCCGCTGACGTAGGCCTGCACGACCTCTTCGCCGTCGCGGTTGCCGGTGTTCTTGACCTCGACGGTGAGCGTCTGGGTCTGGCCCAGCACCGCGTTGGCCGAGGGCAGGGTGAGGTTCTGATACTGGAATTGCGTGTAGCTAAGGCCGTGGCCGAAGGCCCAGAGCGGCTTGCCCTTGAGGTACATGTAGGTGAAGCCCTGGGAGATATCATAGATATCGCGCGACGGCACTTGGGCTTCCGAAGCGTAGACCGTGTAGGGCAGACGGCCCGCCGGGTTGACGGCGCCTAGGAGGACGTCCGCTACGGCGAGGCCTTGCGCTTCGCCGCTCCACCAGGCGGCGAGCACGGCGGGTGCTTGGGCTTGGATCGACGGTACGGTCAAGGGGCCGGCGTTGCAGAGCACCACCACCGTGCGGGGATTCGCCGCGAGCACGGCGTCGACCAGTTCTTGTTGGTTGCCGGGCAGGCTGAGGGAGGTGCGGTCGATGCCTTCGTGTTCGTTGGCGAGCACCGTGCCCACACAGAGGATGGCGACGTCGGCGGACTTGGCGAGCGCGACGGCATCTTCACGGGAGTGGCCTTTGTCAGGCTTCACGTCCTTGAGCTTGGGGTCGGCATAGGCGCCTTTGGCGAAGACGACTTCGGCGCTGGGCAGGCGTTCGCGGAGCCCTTGGACGACGGAGGTGATCTGCCGAGGAGACTTGCCGATGTAGCTGGGGTCGCCGGCGACGGGGATGTTGGCCAGCGGGCCCAGGACGACGATGCGCTTGAGCTTGGCCCCGTCGAGCGGCAGTAGGCCGCGGTTCTCGAGCAGCACGATCGACTTGCGCGAGGCCTCGAGCGAAAGCGCGCGGTGTTCGGGCGCACCGATCTTGTCGATCGGAATGGCGCGATAGGAGACCTGGGCGGCCGGGTCGAATTCCCCGAGGCGGAAGCGGACCGTCAGCACGCGCCGCACCGCGTCGTCGAGGCGCTCAGTCGTCAGCTTGCCCGTGCGCACCGCCTCGGGGATGTGCGTACGGTATTCCTTGTCGGAGAAGTCCGTGCCCGCCATGAGCGACTTGGCGACCGCGTCGACGTAGTTCATCGAGCCTTTTTCGTGGCCGGTGACCATGGTACGGACGCCGCCGAGGTCGGAGACCACGAAGCCCTCGTGCTTCCATTCGGCTTTCAGGAGATCGGTCAGCAGCCAGCGGTTGATGTTGTTGGGCGTACCGTTGATGGCGTTGTAGGAGGCCATGAGCGACTGGGCCTTGCCTTCGACGACCGCATCGCGGAAGTGCGGCAGCCAATATTCGCGTAGCCAGCGTTCGGGCACCGCGGCGTTGAGGGACGTGCGCTTTGCCTCGACGTTGTTGACGGCGTAGTGCTTGAGCGTAGCCGCCAGCTTGAGGTGCTTGGGGTCGTCGCCCTGGAGGCCCTGGACGAACGCTACGGCCATGCGTCCGCAGAGGTGCGGGTCTTCGCTCCACGCCTCGTTGTCGCGGCCCCAATAGGGGTTGCGCAGGATGTTGATGACCGGGGCGCGGTAGATCAGGCCCTTGCGCGTGCCTTTGAAGGTCTGCGGGTGGTCCTTCCACGCGTTGTTGATGGCGCGGGCCTCGGTCGAGATCGCATCAGCCACTTGTTTGACGAGCGGCGGATCCCAGGTCGCTGCCAGGCCGGTCGGAATCGTGAAGAGCGTCGTCGGGCCGCCGTCCCAGGAGACGCCATGCAGGCATTGGTTCCAGTTGTCCTCGACGATGCCGAACCGCTCGATCGTCGGCCCGCGGTGGTCGAGCACGACGGCCTTCTCTTCCAGTGTCAGGCGGCCGAGCAGGTCCTGCACTCGTTGCTCGACGGGCAGGGCAGGGTTGCGGAACGGTTCGGTCTGGGCGTGGACCGAAAGCGCGAACAACGAGGCGAGCAGCAGGCGGAGGGACATGCTGCATCGAAGGCAGGAATCGCCCCGCCTGCAACTAGAACCCCTGACTGGCCGCTTAGATTTCCCAATCGCCACTCGTCTCGGATTGCGCGAGCTGGGCGACGTTGAAACCGGTGAGCGATTTCTCGAAGCGCTTGGACAGTTCGCGCCACAGCGTGGCGACCTGCGGTCCGGATGCGCCCTTCAAGGTGATCTTGGTGGCGACGAGGTCGGGTTCGACCACAGCGAGCACTTGCTTCAAGGTGATGTCCTCGGCAGGGCGGGCGAGGCGGTAGCCGCCGGTCTTGCCGCGCTTCGAATCGACCAAGCCGCCTTCGCGGAGTTCGTTCAGCAGCTGCACGAGGTAGTTGGGCGGGATGTCTTCCAGGCGGGCGAGCTCCTCGATGCGCGTGACGGCGGTGCCTTTGTTGCGGCGGGCCAATTGGGCGAGCACGCGGAGGGAGTATTCGAGCTTAAGCGAAGCTTTCATGCGGAAGGTTTGGGCGGGGTGGGTTGGGCGTCGGCGCCGACGTGGATGAAAGTGCGATTAGCGGCTTCGTCGGGGAGGATGGGCGCTTTCGGCCGGGCGAAGTAGGAAGTCCCGAGGAAGCACATCCCTGTGTTCTGCACGACCTGGATGGCCCGGTCGTCCCACAGCTCGATCATGCCGAAGTCCTTGCGGTCGGTCACCTCGAGGGCGGGCAGCCCTTGGGCGACGAGCCATTGCTGAGTAGCCGCGATGCCGACGGGGTCGCCGGCGCGGGCGGTCATGATCTTGATGCGGACCCCTTTCTCGACCCAGGCCCTGACGCGGCGCAGCATGAGCGGCACGGGCGGCCCGATGTGTGCCATGCCCTGCCAAGGCGTGGCTTCGGCGAGCGTACCATCGAGGTCGACGCCGATCCAGGGCTTGAAGTCCTTGGGGCGAGTGCTGGCGACGCGTTCCGTCGGCACTGGTTCATCGGGCGCTTGGGACAGGTCTGGTCCCGGGGCTTTCGGGGCGAAGAGGCTGCGGAACCAAGCGAACATGACCCAAGATTGAACCTTACCGCCGAGGGGAGCAAGAGTGGACGCGGTAGGGGAGGGCCCAGAGGATCACAGGGTGCTCGGAGGGACATGCTGCATCGAAGGCAGGAATCGCCCCGCCTGCAACTAGAACCCCTGACTGGCCGCTTAGAT
>RFQN01000260.1 GCA_009924965.1 Verrucomicrobiota bacterium | reverse complement strand
GGCGACCTTGGTGGCGGCGCTCGCTGCCGGTGGCCGCGCCGTCTTGCCCGTGGGCTTGCTCGCTTGGCCTGATTTCGCTGCGTTGGCCGACCGTTGCGTCGCCGTGCGTTTCGCCGACGAAGCCGCGCCTGCGGTGCGTCCGGCCCGTCTCGTGGAAGCCGTGTTGGGCGAAGCCGCTGGCCGTCGCACCCTGAGCCTCGATGGCGAAGTCTTCGTCCTCGGCCCGGTCTCCGATGGTTTGGCGCGCAACGCGGCGCTGGCCATCGTGGCCGCCCGGGCGGTTGGCGCCGACCTCGCGGCCCTGCGCACGGCCTTGGCCGCTTGGTCTCCTCCGGTGGGCCGCGGCAGCGTGCACGCCTTGGGTGCGCAGACCTTCTACGTCGACTGCTACAACTCCAGTCCGGCCTCGTTGCTCGACGCCGCCCGTTGCTTTGACCGCTTGAGCCGCGCGGCGGCACAGCCACGCCTGTGGGTGGTCGGTGGCATGGCCGAACTCGGGCCGGATTCCGCCGCGCTGCATCGCGCGTGCGGCGCCGAACTCCCGGTGGCGGCCGGAGACGACGTCGTCGCCTTCGGGGGCGACGCCGCCCAGCTTCTGGCGGGCTTGCCGACCGGTTCTGGCCGACGCCAAGTGGCGGCCACCTTGGACGACGTCCGCGCTGCCGTCGCCGCCCATGCTGGCTTCCTCTTTGTGAAAGGCAGCCGCTCCTTCGCCTTGGAGCGCGCTCTCCCCGCCGACCTCACGGCCCAACTTTCGTTCCACTAGGACATGCTTTACCTGCTCAACCAACTCGAATCCTTCTGGGGGCCTTTCCGCCTCTTCGAGTACATTTCCGTCCGCGCCATCTTGGCCGGGTTCACTTCGTTGGCCCTCGGCATGCTCTTGTCGGGCCCGATCATCCGGAAGCTCAGCCAGCTCCGTCAGCCCGAGCGCTCGAAGGCGCTGATGGGCGACCTTGCCAAGGAAGGCGGCAAGGTCCCGACGATGGGTGGCCTGCTCATCGGCGCCGCCATGGTCCCGTCCGTGCTGCTCTGGGCCAAGCCGAACGTCCTCGTTTTGGCTTCGCTCTTCTGCCTGCTCGGCATGGGCCTCGTCGGCTTCGTCGACGACTGGCTGAAGGTCCGCCACGGCAGTTCGGACGGCATCTCGGCGCGCACCAAGCTCGGTGGCCAGGCCGTCGTCGCCCTCTTGGCGCTCGGCATCGTGCTGCTCGACCCGGCCTACCGCAGCAGCCTCTGCGAAGTCTGGCTGCCGATCCTCAACGGCCCGATCTGGTCCGACCACACCTTCGGTTTGCCCTTCGGCGTCTGCTTGGCCGTCGCGGTCGGTTTCATCACGCTGGTCTGCATGGGGTGCTCGAACGCGGTGAACCTCACCGACGGCTTGGACGGCCTCGCCATCGGGTGCGTCCTCATCACCACCACGATCTTCGGGGCGGTCGCGTACTTGGCGGGCCACCATGACTTCGCCGCCTACCTCCGCATCAGCTACGTGCCTGGCGCCGGCGAGCTCGCGGTCTTCTGCGCGGCCTTGGTTGGCGGCAGCCTCGTCTTCCTGTGGCACAACGCGGCCCCGGCCGAAGTCTACATGGGCGACGTCGGCGCGCTCGGTATCGGCGGCGCACTCGGGTGCGTGGCTTGCCTGATGCACCAGCCTTTCCTGCTCGCGATCGTCGGCGGTGTCTTCGTCGTCGAGGCCGTCTCGGTCATCCTGCAGGTGGCCTACTTCAAGCGCACGGGCGGACAGCGCCTGTTCCTGATGACGCCCATCCATCATCACTTCCAGAAGAAGGGCTGGCCGGCGACCAAGGTCGTCGCGCGCTTCTGGATCCTCTCCTTCCTTTGCGGCCTGCTCGGCCTGCTCTCGCTCAAGATCCGATGACCGAGTTTCCCGACAGCCTCCGTCGCCGCTTGACCCGTCCGGCCGCCATCTTGGGCGCGGGCGTGAGCGGACGCGCCGTGGCTGAGGCCTTGGCGTTGGCGGGTTTCGCGTCGGTCATCTACGATGAGAAGGGCGACAACGCGGTCTTCGGCGCCGAAGAAGCCGCGCGCCATGACCTCATGGTCTATAGCCCCGGCTTCGCGCAGCCGCACCCATGGATGCTGGCGGCCCGTCGCGCTGGTTTGCTGTGCCTCGCGGAACTCGATTTCGGCGCGTTGCTCTGGTCGGGCGCTTCGATCGCCATCACCGGGACCAACGGCAAGACGACCCTGACGGACTTCCTGTCCTTCGCGCACAAGCGCGCGGGCCTCAACGCCATCGCCTGCGGCAACGTCGGCCTGCCGTTGACCGCCTTGGCCAACACCTCCTCCAACGCCGCGTTCCTGGCCGTGGTGGAGGTCAGTTCCTTCCAGGCCGAGGACCTGCGGCACTTCTCGCCCGAGGCCGTGCTCTGGACCAACTTCGACGAGGATCACCTCGACCGCCATGGCGAGCTCGAGAGTTATTTCCGGGCGAAGT
>RFQN01000259.1 GCA_009924965.1 Verrucomicrobiota bacterium | reverse complement strand
ACGACCCCGCGACTGGCTACACGGATTACGGCTCGTTGGGTCGCTACGGCTTGGCCGGCACCTGGACGGCTGCGACCGTCACGCCGCCGCCTCCGCCGCCCCCTGCGGTGAATATTCCGCCGGTCGCTTCGGCGCTGGGTTCGACCCCGCTCTCGGGCGTGGCTCCCTTGGCCGTGAAGCTCGTGGGCACCGCCTCAACGGATGCCGATGGCACCATTGCTTCTTATCGCTGGGAATTCGGCGACGGTTCGGCTGCGGCTACGACCGCTACGGCGAATCATACCTATGCTGCTGGGATTTACACCGCGCGTTTGGTGGTGACCGACAATCTGGGTGCTTCGGCGTCGACCACCGTGCAGATCGTCGTCTCTTCCGCTCCGACTCCTCCGCCGCCCCCTCCGCCCCCGGTGACCAAGCCCATCTGCCGCGTTGGCTCGATCGGCCTAAGCTGGGTCAAGGTCACCTCTGCCACCGGTTACGCCCAGGGCGTGGTGACGATTGTCGATGCCGCTGGCAAGCCGGTCTCGGGCGCTTTGGTCACGGTTAAGGCGACCGGCTTGGTGGCCGGCACTGGCCAAGGCCGTACCGATTCGCGCGGCCAACTGGTCCTCGTCACCACGCGTTTGCCGGCCTCCTCCAAGGGTGATTTGACCTTCGCCGTCACTGCCGTCAGCCATCCGACCTTGGCCTATGACCCCACGAAGAACGTGGTCACCAGCGCGACTTTGACCCTCGCTGGCTCCACCGTGGTCGTGCAGCCGCCCTTGTATCGCCCGCACGGCGACGGGGATCGGGACGATGATCACGACCGCGACCATCGTTAAGCGTTAACCAATCTGCGCAGGTCCGACCGGCCGGAGGTTCGCCTCCGGCCGTTTTGTTGGCTTAGGCGAGGACGCCTTTGACGACGTGGGCTTCCTCGACACCGGTCAGTTTGACGTTCAGTCCACGGAACTTGAAAGTGAAGCGTTCGTGGTCAATGCCGAGGCAATGGAGGATCGTGGCGTGGAGGTCGCGCAGGTGGACGGGGTTCTCGGCGATGTTGTAACCGAAGTCGTCCGTTGAGCCGTATTCGAAGCCGGGCTTCACGCCGCCGCCGGCGAGCCAGACGGTGAAGGAGCGGCCATGGTGGTCTCGGCCCGAGCCCGGATTGCCGAAGCCACCTTGGCTGAAGGCCGTGCGGCCGAATTCCGTGGCGAACACCACCAGCGTGTCCTCGAGCATCCCGCGGGCCTTGAGGTCCTTGATCAAGGCCGCCGTCGGTTGGTCGATGTCATGGCACTGGTTGGGCAGCTGGCGGGAGAGCGCGATGTGCTGGTCCCAGCCGCGGTGGAAGAGTTGGACGAAGCGGACATCGCGTTCGAGCAGGCGGCGGGCGAGTAGGCAGTTCGCCGCGTAGGAGCCGGGGCGCGTCACCTCAGGCCCGTAAGCGTCCAGCGTGGCCTTAGATTCGCTGGAGATGTCCGTGAGTTCAGGCACCGAGGTCTGCATGCGGTAAGCCATTTCGTAGGCCTTGATGCGCGTGATGGTCTCGGGGTCGGCGAGCTCCTTGGCCCGTTCGGCGTTCAAGGCGCTAAGGTCGTCGAGCAGTTCGCGGCGTTGGGCGCCATCGACCGAGGGTGGGTTCTGGAGGTAAAGGACGGGGTTGGCGCCGGGGCGCAGGCCGACCCCTTGGTGGTTGGACGGCAGGAAGCCGCTGCCCCAGAGGCGCGAGAAGACAGGCTGGCCGGGATTCTTGCCGGTGCCTTGCGACACCATCGCGATGAACGCAGGCAGGTTGGCGTTCTCGGTGCCGAGTCCGTAGCTGGCCCAGGCACCCATACTGGCGTAACCCGGCAGCTGGTTGCCGGTGTTCATGAATGTGATCGCCGGGTCGTGGTTGATGGCCTCGGTGTGCAGGCTCTTGATGAAACACAGTTCATCGGCGACCGTCTGCAGGTGTGGCAGCAGGTCGCTGATCCAGAGGCCGTTCTTGCCGCAGAGCTTGCCGTCCTTGAGCGCCGGCGTGCAGGGATAGCTGGCTTGGCCGCTCGTCATGCCGGTGAGGCGCTGCGTGCCTTTGACCGAGGCGGGGAGGTCCTTGCCGGCCATCTGCTTCAGCATCGGCTTATGGTCGAAGAGGTCGACGTGCGAGAGACCGCCCGATTGGAACAGGCAAAGCACGCGCTTGGCCTTGGGGGCGAAGTGCGGCAGGCCACTCAATCCACCCTCGCGGGTCCCCTTGCCCGCACCGAGGAGTTGCGGAAAGAGCATCGTCCCGAGGGCGAGACCGCCGACGCCGCGGGCCGTCAGGCCCAGGAAGGTGCGACGCGTCAGGGCGTTCTGGTATTCTTGAATCGGGTCCATGGCTTAGTTGCGCGTGACGGCTTCGCTGAGGTTGAGGAGGAGGGTGGCCACTTGCATCCAAGCGGCATGTTCGTTGGCGGGGAGGGCGGCGTCGCGCGGGGCTTCGCCGACGGCCAGCACGCTTTGGGCGCGGGTGGGGT
>RFQN01000258.1 GCA_009924965.1 Verrucomicrobiota bacterium | reverse complement strand
AGCCCGCGTACGCGTCCAAGAACCTGACGCCGAACCTCGACCTCATCGCCAAGGATTCGCTGTGGTTCCGGCATTGCTACGCCGGCGGCACGCGCACGGTGCGCGGCATGGAGGCGTTGACCCTGTCCATCCCGCCGATCCCTGGCCAGTCGGTGCTCCGCCGCAAGGGCTGCGAAGACCTCTGTACGCTTGGCTCCGTCCTTAAGCAGGCCGGTTACGACACGGCCTTCATCTACGGCGGCGACGGGTTCTTCGACAACATGAACTACTTCTTCGGGGCGAACGGCTATCGCCTCGTCGATCTCCCGCGCCAGGTGGAGGCCGGCAAGAAGCCGACCTTCGCCAACGCTTGGGGTGCCTGCGACGAGGATGCGTTCGCCTGGTCCCTCGAGGAGGCCGATAAGGCCTACGCGGCCGGCAAGCCCTTCCATCACTTCGTGATGACGACCTCGAACCACCGTCCCTACACTTGGCCGGCGGGCAAGATCGACCCGAAGTTCGTCGACCGCGAGGGTGGGGTGGCCTACACGGACTTCGCCATCGGCGCCTTCCTGAAGGCCGCTCAAGCCAAGCCTTGGTTCAAGGACACGCTCTTCGTCATCGTCGCCGACCACTGCGCTTCGGTGGCGGGCAAGCGCGAGCTTGAGATCCGCAAGTATGAGATTCCGCTCTTCATTTGGTCGCCCGGCCATATCCCGGCCCGCCGTTTCGACCCAATGATGAGCCAGATCGATACGGCCCCGACGGTCCTCGGCCTGCTCAACCTGCCTTACACGTCGCGCTTCGTCGGCACCGACGTCCTGCAGCCGGGCTACCAGCCCCGTGCGTTCATCAGCAACTACCAGAAAGTGGCGATGCTGCGCGGAGATGGCTTACTCACCGTGCTGAAGCCGGTGCGGAACGCCGCCCAGTATCAGGCCGACCTGGCCACGGGTGCCCTGGCGCCGCGCGTACCGGCTGCTGGGGATGACGAAGCCTTGCAGCAAGCCATCGAATTCTATGAGGGAACCGACCAGCTCTTCAACCAAGGTGGCCTCGCCAATCCCAAGCGCTGAGCGCCCGTCGCTCGTTTGGCCGAGCCTGGCTGTGCTGGGGGTGGTCTGCTTCTTCGGGTTGCCTGGCCTCGGCGGTGAGTCGCTGGATCTATGGTTCCAAGGGTTGTTCTGGAACGGTCAGGCTTGGCTCATCCCCCACGAAGCTCGCTGGGGCCGGTGGTTGGCCTATGATGGCCCCAAGGCGATTATCATCGGCGTGGCGGTGGTGACCTTGCTCTTGGCCTCTAGGCGGGCGTTCCGCGGCGAGGTTTCCCGTCCGTTGTGGTTCACCCTCGCCTGCTTGGCGGTCGTCTCGGTTCTCTGCACGCAACTACGCGCCGTCAGCCACATGGCGACGCCTTTGGACCTGAAGCTGTATGGCGGCACCTGGGAGCATCTCCTGCTGTTCCAGGCGAAGCCGCCTGGTTATCCCAGTCACGCCTTCCCAGCCGGTCATGCAAGCGGCGGGTTTGCCCTGATCTGCCTGTATTGGAGTTGGCCGCAGCCGCGCCGTGCCATGGGGCTAGCCATCGGCTTGGCTGCCGGTTGCTGGATGGGCCTTTACCAGATCGCCCGTGGTGAGCACTTCCTGTCGCACACGCTAGCCACGGCCGCCTTGGCCTGGCTGGTGTGCGTCGGGTTAGCCCGGTGGATCCGTCCGCAGCCGGACGCTCCCGCGGCTTAGTTCGTCCAGTTGGTGATGTTGTCCGAACGATACGGCCCAGCAGTATTCGTCTCTTCGCCGTAGGTGGACGGGACGACACCGGTCTTCGTCATCGGATTGGCGCCCGAGTCGTCCCAGTAGTCGGCGTAGCTGGGGGCGTCGGTCGGGTTGGCGGGTTCGATGTAGTTGGCGCCGCAGCTGACGATGAGGAAGCTAGGGGTCAGCCAATAGCTGAAGGGCGTCACATAGGCCCCGGTCGAAGAGTTCTGGATGGCCGTCGAGGAACTCGGCAGGATGCGGTAGCGGTAATCGTAAGGATTGCCCCACGGGTCGCGGAATTCGTAGGCCGCTGCCGCGCCACCGGTCCAGTCGTTCAGGCCGATGGACTTATCGTCGTTGGACTTCACCGCGCCGACGCCGAGGAACGGCTTCATTTTGCGGGTGGAGCCGCCCGGGAGGGAGGCGTCGTTGTAGTTCTTGAGGGCGACCGCCGTGCCGCCGCTGGAGATCGCCGTGCTGACGAGCACGCGGCGCCCCATGAGCTGGTCGAAGAGGTCCTTGCGGAACTGGGGGTCGTCGCCGCCGGCGAGCCCACCGGTGTTGCGGCAGGGGTAGTCGCCATACATCTTCTTGTACATCTCGCAGGAGGTCGCGAGGGCCGTGATTTCACCCTTCGCGGTGGCCTTGTTGTTGCCGTTCTTGGCGGCCTTGAAGAGCGAGAAGGTGAGGGAGGCGAGGATGGCGATGATCGCGATCACGAGCAGCAGCTCGATGAGCGTGAAGCCGCGGCGG
>RFQN01000257.1 GCA_009924965.1 Verrucomicrobiota bacterium | reverse complement strand
CATCAACGAATATCTCTCTAATCTTGGACAACGCCTCAAGTCAATCGGACTTGTCCCAGAGTTGCGAGTGATGCAATCCAATGGTGGCGTGATGAGCACCGACGATCTGGCCTCGCACACCCTGGACTGGTGCGGCACCATCACCCAGGACTATCGCGGCTACACCGTGCATGAGATTCCGCCCAATGGCCAGGGCATTGCCTGCCTGATCGCACTGGGCATCCTGTCGCACTTTGACATCACCCGCTACGCGCCCGACTCGGCCGACAGCATGCATCTGCAGATCGAGGCCATGAAGCTGGCCTTCGTCGACACCCATCGCTATGTCTCCGACCCGAAAACCATGGCACTGACGCCGGCGCAGCTGCTCGACCCGGGCTACCTGAAGTCGCGTGCAGCGATGATCGACATGAAGCGGGCACAAGACTTCGGTCATGGCACGCCACCCAAGGGCGGCACGGTCTACCTCAATGCGGCCGATGCCAGCGGCATGATGGTGTCGATGATCCAGTCCAACTTCAACGGCTTTGGCTCGGGCATCGTGGTGCCCGGCACCGGCATCAGCCTGCAGAACCGCGGCTTCGGCTTCAGCCTGCGCAGCGAGTTCGCCCGCCCAGGCTTCCAAGGCGGCGATCTCGGCTAAGACGGCTGCGTCGAGGGCCACCTGGTGGTCGCGTTCCAACGTGCGGATGCGTCCGAGCGCGGTGGCGCAGGCCTCCCATTGGTCAGCGGTCCGGGCCTCGCGGGCTTCCGGGAGCAGGCGGAGAATCTGCGCGAGGGCCTTGTCGCGCAGGTGGGCTTGGCGACGGGCGAGGGCCTCGTCCCAGCGCGGCTCATTGGTCAGCGTCAGCGCCCCGAAGCGCTCCATCCGGCTCATCAAGTCTACCGCCGCCGCGGCGGAGCCCTGGTTGAACAGTTCGAGGACCTTGCCGAGGGATTCGCGCAGGAACTTGCTGGAGAGGCGCGTCAACTCGGAGCGGGCCGTCGGGTCCTCGGGGTTGATCCGCGCGATGGAGCGGAGCACGGAGAGCGCGCGTTCCTCGTCGCGCTGGCGCATGGCCTCGCGGTAATCGCGGTAGAGCGGGTGGTTTTCGCCGATCACCTTGCCGTAGAGCCCTTCGACCGCGAGGATGTGCTGGTCATCGAGCGGGAAGCCAGTCGGCAAGCCGCGTTCCCGGCAGAGCGCTTGCCAGCGCTCCGAGTCGGCGAAGCTCAGCAGGGCGCAGAGCCCGAGCAGGTCCGGTTCCGATTCGGCGACCTGCAGCGCCGCGTGGTCATTGCCGGCGCGGATGAGCCCCGCGCATTGCTCGAGCCGTTCGCGGGTGCGTTGGCACAGCCCCGCGTATTCGCCGGCCAGCGAACGCGCTTCGAGGTCGGGCGTGCCGACTTCGAGCTGTCCACGGATGCGGGCGATGAGGCGTTCGGTCTGCATGCGGGCTTAGCGGAATTCGACGAGCAGCAGGCCCTCTTCCCCGCGCGGCGAAACGGTCCGCAGGCTCCAGGGGGCGCCGGCCTTGACGAAGTCCTGGGCGGTGAAGGCGGCGCGGCGGGCCTTGAGCTCGTCGTAGGACGGGGCCGTCGGGCCGGATTTGCGTTCGAGGCGTACGAGGTCGGTGTCGAGGAGGGACTTGGTCGCGCGGACCGAGGCCAGGTCGCGGTCCGGGAACTCATGGCCGGCCGGATGCAGGCCGAGCGATCCCGCCGAGACGATGAACGAGTTCACGATGGGCTCGGCCCAGGCGGCTGCGTGGACGACGCCGGTGTCGACGTCGGCTTTGAGCGCGGCGAGGCCGAGGTTGAGCGGACGGAGCGCCTTCACGTTGGCGATGAGGGCGATGGCCTGACGCGAGCCGTCGGGTAGGGCGATCTCGATGAGCTGGTTCGTGTCGCGGAGCTGGGCGGCGGAATTGTCGGCGAAGTTGAGCGTCACCGAATTGAGGCGGGAGCCCACGCCGATGATGACCGGTTGACGGCCGTTCTGGCTGGTCGCCTCGATCCAATTGGATTGGCTGCCGGTGCGGATTTCCGCCGGCAGGTACTTGGTCTTCTCGTCGCGCGCATGGATGGAGGTCAGCGGCAGTAGGCGAAGGCGCACGCTCACGGTCGTGTTCTTGTTCGCGCCGCTCGCTTCGATGAAGCGGGCGATCTTTTCGGCGCTCGCCGGGGTCAGCTTGAACTCGGCGGTGGAGGAAGGGGAGTTGGGTCCGAGGTCGCCGGTCAACCATTCGCCTTGGGTGAGGATGGTGGGGCGGACGTCGAGGCTGGCGACCAGCTCGGCGCGGGCTTGGATGCCCTTGAGTTCGTCCCAGGCGGCGTCGGTCGGGACCTCTAGCACCGTGCCGACGCGCAGGGCTTCGGCGGCGTCTTCGGCGATCGCGAGCATGCCTTGGCGGTTGGCGGTGGCGCTCGGGCTGTCGAGGCGGCTCAGCAGGTTGGCGGTGGTCGTGGCGGCGTACTTCGACTTCAGGCGGCCAAGGAACTGCTCGCGGTAGCGGGCGGCGAAC
>RFQN01000256.1 GCA_009924965.1 Verrucomicrobiota bacterium | reverse complement strand
TCGGCTTCCTTCATGCCGAGCGCCTCGAGGGCGGGGATGGCGCGGGCCTTGTTGACCGGCGAAGTCTTGGCGCAATCCGGGCACAGGCGACGGACGAGGCGCTGGGCGATGACCAGTTCGACCGCGGAGCCCACGAGGAACGGCTCGACGCCCATATCGATGAGGCGCGTGATGGCGCCCGGGGCGTCGTTGGTGTGGAGCGTCGAGAACACGAGGTGACCCGTGAGCGAGGCGCGGATCGAGATCTCGGCCGTCTCCAAGTCGCGGATTTCGCCGACCATGATGACGTCAGGGTCCTGGCGGAGCGTGCTGCGGAGCGCGCCGGCGAACGTCAGGCCGATCTCGGCCTTGGTCTGCACCTGGTTGGCGCCGGGTACTTCGTATTCGATCGGGTCTTCGATCGTGACGAGGCGCAGTTCCGGGGAATTGATCTCGCGGAGGAACGCGTTGAGCGTGGTCGACTTACCGGAACCCGTCGGGCCGGTGACCAGGATGATGCCGTGCGGGTAGTCGAGGACCTTGCGGACCACGGCCTGCTCGTCGGGCGACATCCCGATGCGGTTCATGTCGTAGGCCTCCTTGCGCTGGTTGAGCAGGCGCAGCGAGACCGACTCGGCGTAGATCGTCGGGATGGTGGAGACGCGGATATCGAGGACGTTCTTGCCGTCGCGGAAGTTGATGCGGCCGTCCTGCGGCAGGCGGCGCTCAGAGATGTTGAGGCGCGCCATGATCTTCAGGCGCGAGATGATGGCGTCCTGGAAGCGCGCGAGGTTGTCGGGCAGCGGCACCGGGATGAGGATGCCGTCGACGCGGTAGCGGATGCGCAGGTTGTTCTCCTGGGGCTCGAAGTGGACGTCCGTGGCGCCTTCGGCGACCGCCTGCGAAAGCACGTCGGTCACGAAGCGCACGACCGCGGCGTCGGCGTCGGCTTCGACGTCTTGGTTGGCCGCTTCCAGTTCGGGCAGGTCTTCGCCTTCGTCGTCGAGGCTACCGCCGCCGACGCCGTAGTTGTCGGTCACCAGCTGGGCGACGCGTTCGGGCGGGGCGAGGTACCACTTGGGGCGGCGCGGCGCGAAGGTCGCGATCCAGTCGAGCGTCTCCGCGTCGGGCGGCAGCGGCGAAATCAGGTTGAGGCGGCCCTCTTCAGAACCCGGCAGGATGACGGCGATGACCTGGGATTCGGTGGCGATGCGCGCGGGCAGGACCTTCACGCCCTCCGTATCGACGGCCGGCTCGTCGAGCACCTCGAGCCCACTGGCCTTGGACAGCTCGTCGAGGAGCACGGCTTCGGTCACGCTGAGCGCTTGGCACAGCAGCTTGAAGCGGGCGTCGCGCGGGGCCTCGGCGAACGAAGCGCGGGCCTCGTCGGTGAGACGGTCCGCCAGAGCGGCGGGCAAACCATGCCTAACGGCGGTGGACATCGGGCGGGCTTACTTGGAGGAACCGCCGACTTCGAGCGTCGGGCCCGGCAGGCCATTGAGGAGCGGGCTGGCGGGAGCGGTGGCCGGGGCCGCGCCGGAAGGGGCGGGAGCCGGGGCCTTGTCGATGTGCTTATGGACCTGTTCGGCGATCGGCGTGGCGTCCACGCGGCTGATGGCGTTGAGGTTGTCGACGGCGGAATTGTTGAGGACGTACGGACGGAGGAAGATGAGGAGCTCCGTGCGGGTCTTCGTCTTCGAGCTGCCGCCGAGGATGTCGCCGATGATCGGGATCGGGCCGAGGCGGTTCTTGGTCGTCGTGTCGTTGGCGCGCTGCAGGCCGCCGAGGACGATGATCTCACCGCTCATGGCGCTGACGAACGAATCGGTCGAGCGGCGGCCGATGACCGGCTGGTCGTTGCCGTCGATGGTCACGGTGCCCAGCACGTCTTCGACCTGCTGGGTGACCTGGAGCTGGACGGAGCCATCCTTGCCGATGAGCGGCAGCACCTTGAGCTGGATGCCGATGTCGCGCTGGGAGACCGTCGAGCTCGAGACCAAGCCCGTGGTGCCGGCGGTGGATTGCGTGCCGGTGATGACCGGGCGGGATTCGCCGACGAAGATCGTGCCTTCCTTGTTATGGGAAGTCGTGATGGCCGGGACGGAGAGGACGTGCAGGTCGTTCTTGGTCGGCGTCGTGGACGTGCCGAGGTTGACGATGCCCGTGAGCGTGCCGTTGGGGGCGAGGGCGGCCGAGGCTGAACCCACGCCGGTGACGCCGCCGGCGCCGCCGAAGAGCGTGCCGTTGACGCCGGTCAGCTTGCCGTTGGTGACGGTCATGCCGAGCGCGGTGATGCCGCTGCTGTCGTTGTCGGTGAGCGTGACTTCGGCGATGACGACCTCGATGCGGACCTGCGGGAGGACGACGTCGACCTTGTCGATCAGCTCATGGAGGAGACGAAGGTCGTCCTTGGTGCCGGAGACCACGATGGAATTGGAGCGCACGTCGGCGATGACGGTGACCATCGAGCTGAACTCGTCGGCGCCGTTCTGCTGCGTCCCGGTGGCGGCAGCACCGGCGGCGGT
>RFQN01000255.1 GCA_009924965.1 Verrucomicrobiota bacterium | reverse complement strand
CCAGCGACGACGGCGATGCGCTCGCTTTCATAAGCTTGGCCGAGGCCGCCCAGGTCCGCCAGACGCGCCTCTTCCTGCAGGAACGCGAACGTCAGCGAGGCCCGCCAAGCGGCGTCGAGGCGTCGCTCCAGCACGAGGGACTTACGTCCGGTGCCGAGAGACCAGTCCGGGGCGAACTGCCAACGGAAGGTCGGCACCACCAAGACCAGCGGGGAACGCACGGCACGGGTTTCGGCCAAAAAGAGGTAGCCCACGGTCCAAGCCTCGGACAACCGCCAGTCGGCGCCATAGAGCGCCTGTACGGTCAACGCATCGCCGAGGGACGCCCCCGTGGCGGCGTCCGCATTCAGCTGCAGCACGGCGTAACGCGTGCGCCCAGCCTCGTTGGCCGAGTATCCGCTGAGGTTGAGGGAAAGGCCGCGGACCGCCTCGAAGTCCACCGGGGCGTTGACCCAATCGTGACGGACCTCCGTCGCCCGGAAGCCCCAGTCATACCGCCACGCTCCTTGTTGGGTCAGGGCGAAATTGCCGGTAACCTCCACGCCCGCCGAGCGGTCCTGCGCGTCCGCGGAACCCGTCGCGGTGGCGGCGAGGAGCCGGACGTTGACGCCTTCAAAACCGGGCCGAGGCCGCGGAGCATCCGCGAACAAGCCAACGCAAGCGAGCACGGGGAGGAGGTTCTTCATCATGCCAGCACCCTCGGCGCCCCCTGGCAGATGTCAAACGCACGGGAGGGTTGACCCTGCTGACAGGCCTGCTATCCCCTTCCCCATGAGGATCCTCCCCTGCCTCCTGTTGCTCGCCGCCGCCATGCTCGGCGCCGAGGAGCCGCCGGCGGCCCCGCAGACGTTGCCGATCGTCTACCCTCAGCCCGTCGCGCATTGCTTCATCCTGCGCATCGACAACCGCCGCTATGAATTGGACAACCAGTTCAAGGACTCGGTGGCTCTGCTCATGGGCAGCGCCAACTACGCGCCGACCAAGGCGCTGTACGACGTCTTGAAACGCACCATCGCCGAGCGCGCGCCGATCGAAGCGGCCGTCACCCGTGCGCAAACCCAACTGAATCTCGCCACCGCCAAGGTCGAGAAAAGCCGCGCCAACCTCGATAGCCTCAAGCAACAGCGCAACCTCTACCGTTCCAGCGATAAGGTCGACCTCCAGGAACTGCTGCGACTCGACAATGCCATCATCAACGAGACCGCCAACCTCGCCCGCTACGAAGAGATGGAGGAGAAGGCCCAACTGAAGCTGGCAGATGCGCAGAAGGCCGTGATTCCTTACAACGAGAAGGTCCAGCTCGCCCAGGACAAGTACGTCGCCGCGCTCAAGGACTACGAACGCACGCTCGGCGAAATCCGCGCCATCGCCATTGCCAACGGAAAGGCGCTCTGAGCCTTAGCGTTTGGGCTCGTCGGGCAGGCGCACGATTTCGAAGCGGTAAGCGTAGGGCTTCACCACGGCGCGTTCGAGGTCCATCAGGCGCGCGTCCATCGCCTCGTGCTCGCGGTCCAGCGCGGCGGCCGCGGGATTCGTAGGGTCGAACTTCCGGCGGAGGACGTCTGCGGCCCAGAGTTTGTCGCGGGCCTCGATGAGGTCTCGGAGCGCATCGGCCTGCGCTTCCCAGGCGCCGCCCGGCTCCCAACCGTTGGTCGTGGCGGTGGAGATGTTCTCGCCTTTCGCGAGGAGCTCGGCGGCATAACGGCCGATCGCGCGGCCTTCGACGCGCACTTCGTAACGGCCAGGCGCGAGGCCTTCGACGCGGAGGCGGTAACCGTTGAGCGTCTCAGGCAACGGAATCCAGCGGTACTGCAGGGCGCCGAGAATGCCGAAGGTCCAAGGCAAGCCGGCGTCGAGGCGACGGAATGAGACCGCCGTCGGGGTCGCTTGGAGGTCAGTGATGGTGCAGCCTTCGGCGCGCACGAGCCGGCCGGTGGCGTCGACGTGCGCGAGCGAGACCTCCTTGGGTCCGCCGAGTCCGCGGATCATCGCGAAGCCCATCGCCAATTGGCCGAGTTCGTTGAGGTGCACGCCGTCCGCCGCATGCAGGCGCGTGTGCTTGGCGACGTCCTTCTCGCCGGCGTTCGACTGGAGGACGCGTCGCTGGATCTCGCGCATGCCGCGGGAAAGGTCGATGGTCGAGGCGCCGAGCGATTTCGCCAACGCAATGCCGTCATCGGCCATGCGCTGCAGGTATGCCTGCTCGGCGGTATCCGGCGCTTCGGCGGTGATCGCGGGCGAGCAGACGTAGACGCGGATGCCGCGACGTTGGCAGCGCTCGACGATGCCGCGGATGCCTTCGAGGTAGCGGTTGCGGTGCTCGTCATCGGCCTTCGTCCCCCACCCGATGTCGTTGATGCCGAACGCGACGGTCACGACCGTGGCGCCCTGGTCGATGACATCGCGGTCGAGACGCGCGAGGCAGCCGTAGGCGGTGTCGCCGCCTTGGCCGGCGTTGAGGAAACGGACTTTGCGGTCAGGGTAGCGTAGGAGCGTGTACTGCTCGACGAGCTTGCTGTAGCCGCGGGCAGCG
>RFQN01000254.1 GCA_009924965.1 Verrucomicrobiota bacterium | reverse complement strand
GAGAAGTCGCCCGCGGCGGCTTCCTTCGCGCTCGAGGTCACCGGCGCGCCTTTGGCCAGGTTCACGGCTTCAGCCGGGACTTTCGGCAAGACGCGCGGGGTCTTCGAGACGGGCTCAAGGTTGTCGATCTTCATCGGCTTCGGGGTACCGAGGGCGACGGACTTCGGGAGGACAAGCGGGAGGGTCTTCTCCTCGGCGACGAGCGCGAGGGGCAAAGCCAACAGAGCCAAGGCAAGGGTCTTCAGGGTCATGGGAATGAGACAGGAGTGGGATAGGGAAGTTTCAAGCCCGGGGTGCGTCTAGGGTCTTTACCCGGCGATGCTTGAGGGGGAAGCGCAGCGTGACGGTGGTCCCGACGTCGGGGGTGCTCTGGATGTCCACCGTGCCGCCATGGGCGCGCAAAATGCGCAGGAGGATCAGCATGCCGAGGCCGCCGCCGGAGGCTTTGGTCGTGTAATAGGCGTCGAAGACGCGCGTGAGTTTGTCCGCCGGGATGCCGACGCCGGTGTCCTTGACCGACAGCACGACCCACTCGTCGTCGGCCTCGAGGTGGATGAAGATCTCGCCGCCGCGGTCCATGGCTTCGAGGGCGTTCTTCATCACGTTGAAGAGGGCCTGCTTCACCTGGTTGCGGTCCGCCATGATCAGCGGGATGTCGTTGGCGACGTCGACCGCGACGCGGATACCCAACTGGCCGCACTGGTCCTTGAGCAAGTTCATGGTCTCCGCGACGACGGCCACGAGGTCCGCGTCCGCGAGGTCCGGCGGGGCATGGCGCACGGCGCCGAGGAAGTCGCGGACGATGCCGTCGAGGCGCGCGATCTCGGCCCGGCAGACTTGCGCGGCGTTGCGGACCTTCGCCGCGGCCGGGCTGTCGCCGAGTTTCTCGGCCTCGCGCTGCAGGAGCTGCAGGTGGATGCCGATCGCGTTCAGGGGATTGCCGACTTCGTGCGCGACGCCCGCCGCCAAGGCGACGATGGAGTCGATGCGCTCGCTTTCGACGCGGTCCTCGGTCTGCACGCGTTCGGCGGTGACGTCGCTCAGGACGGCGACGCGGCGGGCGCGCTCGGCATCCTGCAGGCCGCCGACGTGCGCCAAATGCAGGCGCAGGACGCGGGATTCAGGATAGCGGACTTCGACTTCGCGCGTGAGGGCCTCCACGGCCACGGGCATGTCCAAGGCCTTGGCGATGTCGGGCGAGACGCGGCGGAGCTCCGTGCCGGCCACGGCTTCTTCGCTGACGCCCAAGAGACGCACGGCGGCGTGGTTGGCATACTCGATGGAACCGTCGTGGGAGAGCACGATGACGCCCTCGCGCAGGGTATCCAAAACGGTCTCCATGAGGTCGCGCTCGCGCTCGAGACGACGGGCCAGGATCGCGAGGTTCTGCGCGTCGAGGTCGTCGATGCGGCCGAGGACGCGGTCTAAGGGGCTGAAGCGGCGGCGGGCCATGGTCAGCGGGTCGGCGCGGCGAGGCGCGCGGCCAAGGCGGCGATGAGTTGCGCGGCGACGGCGGCCTTCGTGGCCGGGCCGAGGGGCTGCCGGAAACCGTCGCGGCCGAGCAGGATGAGGCGGTTCATCTCGTTGCCAAAGGCGCCGTCCGGTCCCGCCACAGAATTGGCGGCGACAAGGTCGATGCCTTTGCGGTCCAGCTTGGCGAGGGCGTTGGCTTCGACGTTCTCGGTCTCGGCGGCGAACCCGACAAGGAGTTGGTCCGGGCGGCGGCGCTGCGCCAAGGTGGCCAGGATGTCCGGCACGGGCTCGAACTCGACGGTGAGGCCGGCGCCGTCCTTCTTGAGTTTCTGCGGGTGCACGACCTTCGGACGCCAATCGCTGACGGCAGCGGTCATGATGAGGACGTCGCACGGGCCGAACAGGGCGTCGGTCTGGCGGAGCATCTCCTCCGCGGTCACCACGGGGTAAAGCATGACGCCGGCCGGCTCGGGCAAGGCCACGGGGCCAGCGACGAGGTCGACCGTCCAACCCGCCGCCCGCGCGGCCGCGGCGATCGCAAAGCCCATCTTCCCCGTCGAGGGATTGCTGACGAACCGAACCGGGTCGAAGAACTCGCGGGTCGGCCCGGCGGTGATGAGACAACGGATAGCCAAGGGCGTAAAGGGGTGACGAGCACTTTGACCGAACCCGCCGCTGAAAACAAGGGGATAGGGCATGGTCAGGGGGCAAGTGGGCATGGTGACACGGTGACAAGGGGTTGTGCGGCGGCCTTTGGCCGCCTGCCAACATCCCGGTTCCCGGTCCCCCTTTTCGCTTTGCCACTAGGTAGGGTCAAGACGGCGTCACGACCTAACTGCCTCGGGTAGGGGCAGCACCGCGTGCTGCCCTAGCTGCCTCTCGCGGGCTCCGCCCGCGGGTAGGGACGCGACTGCGTCGCGTCCGTTCGCCAAGAGACCTACGAACCTCGGCAACGCTAAGTCGTGACGCCGTCCCGACCCTACCCAAAGGCAACCGAAAGGGGGAACCGGGGACCGGAAAGTAGGTGCCTTTGCTTTCCTGAAATCCGTAATCCGTACTCTGTA
>RFQN01000253.1 GCA_009924965.1 Verrucomicrobiota bacterium | reverse complement strand
CCGCCGCGCTCTCGCTCCGGTTGGCCGGCCTCACCATGGCCGACTTCCTGGCGCTGACGATCCCGGACGCCCTCACCTTCACGAAAGCCTTGGCGACGCACCCCGCGGTGATGCCCGCCGAAGAAGCCCGGCGCGGCTTGGAGCAACGGCTGAACTTCCTGAACGAAGCCGGCCTCACCTACCTCACGCTCGACCGCGAAGTCGGCTCACTCTCGGGAGGCGAAGCCCAACGCGTGCGCTTGGCGACACAACTGGGGCTCGGGCTCGTCGGCGTGACCTACGTCCTCGATGAACCCAGCATCGGACTGCACCCGTCCGACCACGGCCGCCTGATCGGTTCGCTCAAGGGCCTGCGCGATTTGGGCAACACGCTCGTCGTCGTCGAACACGACCGCGACATGATGCTGGCGGCCGACCACTTGGTCGAGATGGGCCCGGGCGCCGGCGTCCATGGCGGCCATGTCATCTTCACCGGGACGCCCGCCGCTTGCGGGAAACACGCCACTTCGCGGACGGGCGCTTACCTTTCGGAGCGCGCCACCCTCGCCGGCCTGATCAAGCCCAAGCCCGTCGGCAAGACGCACCTCGTCGTGAAGGGCGCGACGGAAAACAACCTGAAGGACGTCACCGCGCGCTTCCCCATCGGCAACCTGACCGCCGTCTGCGGCGTCTCTGGCTCCGGCAAGAGCACCTTGGCCATCGACATCCTCTCGGCGGCTGCCGCCCGCAAGATCAACGGTGCCAAACTCGTCCCGGGTCGGCACGCCGGCATCGAGGGCCTCGATAAGATCGTCGCATTTACATCCGTCGACCAAGAGCCCATCGGCCGCAGCCCCCGCTCCAACCCGGCGACGTTCACCGGGATCATGGACCTCTTGCGCGACCTCTGGGCCGCCTTGCCACTCGCGAAGGTCCGCGGTTACGGACCGGGACGGTTCAGCTTCAACGTGCGCGGCGGACGCTGCGAAACCTGCGCCGGTGAAGGCTCCGTCGCGCTCGACATGCAGTTCCTGGGCGAGACGTTCGTGGATTGCCCCAGCTGCGCAGGGCGCCGCTTCAATCGCGAGACCTTGGAAGTGCGCTTCAAGGGCCTGAGCATCGCCGAAGCGTTGCACCTGACGGTCAGCGAGGCCGTGGAAGTCTTCAAAGCCCAGCCCCGCTTGGCCGAAAAGTTACGCACGCTGGAAGAAGTCGGCCTGGGTTACCTCAAACTCGGCCAAGCCGCCAACACGCTATCGGGCGGCGAAGCGCAACGCCTGAAGCTCGCCTCCGAGCTCTCTCGCCGCGACCACTCGGGTCGGCTCTACGTCTTGGACGAACCGACCACCGGCCTGCACTGGGACGACATCGCCAAGCTGCTCAAACTCCTGGAACGCCTGCGGGATGCTGGCGCGACCCTCATCGTCATCGAACACCATGCCGACGTGATTCTCGCGGCTGACTGGGTGCTCGAACTCGGGCCCGTCGGCGGGGCCCGAGGCGGTCAACTCGTCTACGAGGGCGCCCCAGCCGGGTTGCTGCGTTGCCCTGAGTCGCCGACTGGGCGAGCCCTTCGGACGAACTGAATCAACCGCCCGTTGGCGAAGGATTGGTCTGGGCCTGCCGCTCGAGCACCTCTTGCGTGACCTGCTGGACCGTCTGCTCGGACGGAGCCACCACTGGCGTCGGCCCGGAAGAAGATCCAACGCTGGGAGCGGGCGGTGCGAGCGGTGCAGGCTTAGGGACCGCAGGCGGAGTCACATCCGAGGTCGGGTCAAAGACCGCCGCCTTGAGGCGCAGGTCGACCTCACCCGTCTCCATTTTGAGCTTCTCCACGTTGACTTGCGTCGGCGTAGCCGGCTCCGATGTCACCAGTAACTTATTGTTCGCCTCGACCATAAGCGGCTGCGCGTGGCCCTTGCCGGCAGGCGTGAACCGCAAAGACCCAGTCAATACTAAGGACTGCGCGAGTAATTCACCTCCGGCCGTTCGTTCAAAACTGAGTTCGTAGACCCCGTCCCGCGCCAAGTCAGACCGCCCTTGCGGCGTGTGCACCGATACCAAGGAGCGTGTCTGCAAGGGCGGGCAAACGATGGTGACCCGACCGCTGCCTAAAGATAAATCGACGATCGAGCCGTCCTCCGGCAACTCCCCGCTGTCACGCCGGCGTGAAGGCGACGGCATCTTCACCTGCCTGAACATCGATAACCGTAGCCGCGAGCCGGAGGCCACCAGGACACGGACACCATTGGAGAACACGAGTTCGGCCGAACCATCGGGCGGCGTCGCCAGCTCATCATCCTCGCGGAGGACATCCCCGGCCGTCAACGGTCGAACCACTGGGTTGGAATAAGACTGGGCGGTGATGGCGCCTTTGAGACCGGCCAGCTCGACTTGACCGCGGACGATTTCAGCGCGCGCAGCGAGAACGGACAAAAACAGGAAGAGGAGTGCTTTCATGCCCCACCAGCCTTAAAGCAGTCCGTCCTTCGTCCACCGCCATCTAGTAGAGTCGATTACCTAACCTAGTCTGAAGCTAACCACCTACCGCAAAGCCGCCTGCATCAGCGCC